>JAJACO010000099.1 GCA_022601475.1 Chlamydiales bacterium | reverse complement strand
TTTTTGTCCAGGCCACTTTAGTGGCCGGCAGTTGGGGGATCTCGAGCGAAGATAGTACATATGGTACAGAGAGCGAGAGATCTCTCAAATGGGGCGAAAAGGTTCCAAAACGGACGCAAGCTTGAGTTGTTCAATGGTCTCTGTATGCTTGATTTCACAAATCGTAATCGCATTATCTACACGATTGAATAGCAAATCAATCTGCGTCCCCTCGCTTTCGCTTGTTCCTCGATGTTTCCAACTCTCTACTGTTGACGAAGGCGCTATGTTGAAAGATTCTCTTAGTTGTGAAATGTGCTTTAAGCAAACCGTCTCAAACGCATAGCCTGACCACGCTTTCCAACTCGATGTCTCTCTATGCGATAACCATCCATTTTTTGTATTATTGCGCCAGATATAAAGCTTTTATAATCGGCGCAATCTTGTCATTTTTTTGTATGATTGCGCCGTATAGACACAGAGTGATCTCAAGCCTCATATAATCAAAGGTTTATTTTTCGTGTTAGCGTCTTTGTTCCTCTGCCAGGATCCGCCTAACCGCGCGGTTAGGATAGGCAGGATAAAATGATTGTTTAATCTCAAGACTTGTTTGACAAAGAGGTAGACTGCGTTTATGTCGCGTAAGCGACATCATGAACAAAGAGGATTCTTCTTCTGAAAAAGGGAATTTGTTTGGATTTCTCTTGAAAAGAGTCCTTTTTCAGAAGAAGAATCCTCTTTGTTCATGAAGCCTTTCAGGCAAACGCAGTTTCTTTATAATGAGTATAACCCTCACCACCTATCCTACCCGCCGTCAGGCGGATCCTGCCCATCCTGTTAGTAGATCTAAAGAAAGATCTATAATCCCCTTATTTTTAACAACTAAAACGGACGCAAACTTGAGTTGTTCAAGAGTCTCACTCTAGTTGAAGCTCGTCCATATTGGGCACAACCACGATATCGGGATGTACTTTAGCCTGCACAATCTGCTGAATTGTAGACAGAGTGGCTCCAATCGCAGAAAAACAGGAGGTGCATGCGCCTTGATAGGCGATGATCAGCTCCTTGTCATTCACTAACTTTTGCACTTCAATGCCTCCCTCATCCAACTCCACATACGGACGCACATCTTCGTTAAGCACCTCTTCGATCACGGAAAGTTTTTGCTCATAGGAAAGTTTGAGCCAGCCGGGATAGCCGCCCCCCTCTTTAGAAGCAAGATCGCGTGGAACTGGCGAGACATACGCCTCTGCAAGCGGAATCTCGGAGCATTTGGAGGTGGCATCTTCAAGCGCGTCAATCACAAGGTTAAGATGCGCCATGACCTCATTTGGAAAAGCGGGCTCATCGGGTTGATCACGCAATTGTTTGTCGAGAAGATCTACCCCAATGCGCTTGATTTGATCGTAGTTTTTACCAATGCAAAGCTCGCATGCGGTATCAGCCGCTGCGATGAGGGCTGATTCTCCAAAAACCTGAAACTTTGCATCCACAATCACCCCATCTGTTGGATCCACAAGCCAATAAATTTGCACGGCATGGCCATCGACTATAAATCCTTCTCGACCGGTAATGCAGCGCATCTCTCTTTGAATAGCGTCCTCTTCTATAAAAAATCCAACGTTGCGCGGGTTGAGTATTTTTTGGGCCATTTTTTTGCTATAACGACTCCAAAGAGGGAGGGTGACTAACTCTTCCAAACTCATGTGAGCTGCTCCATTAAGTGTTGAGAATATTTGGTGAGACTTTGTACAGCTTCGATCACAAGTGCTGCCTGGCTCTCAACTTCCCCTTCGGTTGTTTTATGAGAAAAGCTAAAGCTCAAGCCGCTGTGGCAAGCGGGCTCTTCTATGCCACACGCTTTTAAAATATGCGTAAGATACTGAAATGTGTTGCCTCCAAATGTCGCTTTACACCCCTTTTGAGAGAGTTTATAGAGCAGCATCTCACTTACAATTCCTGGGAATAGCACGCTTGTAATGTGTGGCACTCTTTCTTGATCTTGAAATAAAACACGTGCGGTTGGAAGCGCTTGGAGAATCAGCTCTTCAAAGAGCGCTTTTAAGCGCGCGACCTCCATGCAGTAGTGATCTGCATAGCGCAGTGCATCTTGCGCATATCTAGCGAGCCCCAATAAGGCTTCTACATTGAGAGAGCCTGCACGCAGTTGCCCTTGCTCATTGCCACCCATAATCAGAGGCGCTAACTCAACCCCTTGACGGAGATAGAGACCTCCCACGCCTGGGGTTGGGCCATCAAAAGTGAGCACATCCGCTCCAATCTCTTCAAGCTTAAGCTCTCCTTTGCCCAACATGTGTGTGACTTCAACATGAAAAAAAACATCCCGCTCCTTACAAAGCGTTGCAATCTCTTGAACTGGCTGAATCACTCCTGTGAGCCCATTGGCAAGGCTCAGCGAGAGCATCGCCGTGCGTGGAGAAAGCATTTCTGCAACGGCTTGTTGAGACACACGTCCATGTGCATCGACGGGAATTGTCTGAAAGACACACCCTAACTCTTGTAGGCGACTCATGCCAATAAGGGTGGGCGCTTCATCTGTTTGAAGGCATAAGAAATGATTTTTGCCCGTTTTCCGGGTGATCTCAAGATAGGCTGAAAAAATCGCTTGATTCACTCCCTCAGCTCCCGAGGAAGTGAGCACAAAGTGATCCTCTTTGGAGGCCCCTACAAGCGCGTAGAGATGCGTATAGGCTTCTATGATCGCCCTGTGTTGGAGAGAAGAGAGGTTTTTCATGACACTTTTTTAAAGGTATTGTTCTTAAATTGATAGAGAATAGGCTTGCCGGTGGGAATCTCTAGCTGCAGCACCTCTTGCTCACTCAAAGCGTCCAGCTCCATCACAATGGAGCGCAACGAATTGCCATGAGCCGAGATAAGAATATTTTTGCCTTGTTGCACCTGAGGAAGAATCTCCGCATCAAAGTAGGGTAGAGTGCGCTCGGCTGTCATTTTTAGGCTCTCTCCATTTGGTGGAGCGATCGCATAACTTCTGCGCCAGATGTGCACCTGCTCATCTCCGTACTCTTCGCGCATTTGTTGTTTGTTTTTGCCCTGCAGCTCTCCATACATTCGCTCATTGAGCTGCCACGCTTGTCTCACCGGCACAAGTTCTGCCTCTGAATGTGCATCATAGCATTTGGACCAGTCGGAGAGTTTGCCTTCCCCTTCGTGCAAAATCACAGGCACCTTGCCCGAGCTGTGCACGCTCATAGCCAGCATTGCTGTCATCGTCCCTCGAATGAGGGTGGATGTATAAATGCTGTCTATAGGGATCTCTTTAATTTCTTCGCCCGCTTTAAATGCTTCATCAATTCCCTCGGGACTCAGGGGGATATCAATCCACCCGGTGAATAAATTTTTCTTATTCCATTCTGACTGTCCATGTCGCAATAAAATCAAATATGCCATTTTTTTTCTCCCAATTCACTTATTATATCGACAAAATCAATTAATTTCATTTAAAATTGACGAACATATTATGAAAAAACGTCTAAGTAAAGTTCTTGCCGCTGCTGGAGTTGCCTCTAGGAGGGCCTCCGAAGAGCTTATTTTCCACGGGAAAGTGAGCGTGAACGAACAAATTATCTGTACCCCGCAAACGCTTGTCGATCCCCAAAAAGACAAAATCTCTGTCTATGGGTCTCGCATTGCCCGCGAAGAAAAAAAGGTTTACTACCTTCTTAACAAACCTCTCGGGTATGTGTGCACAAGTGTAGAAAAAAAAGGTGGCGCTAGGCGGGTGCTCGATATTTTTAGTCACCTCTCTTGCAGACTCTTTACTGCAGGGCGGCTTGATCAGGAGACGACAGGCTTAATTCTTGTGACAAATGATGGAGAATTTGCCAATCGAGCGATTCACCCCTCCTTTAATCATTCAAAAGAATATCTAGCAAAAACAGGGCAAGAAATTACTTTTGAGCACCTCCAAACCCTATCTAAGGGAATGCGTATCCAAAACACGTTTGTCAAACCTATTTCTGTTAAAAAAGTGCGCCGCGGCACACTTAAAATCATCATTTCAGAGGGCAAAAAGCACGAAGTGAGAGAGCTGCTTGCAGCGGCTGGGTTAGAGATCCGCGAGCTTTGCCGATTAAGGATCGGCCCCATTACACTTGGCAAACTAGAAGTGGGTCAATATCGTGAATTGACCCCGCAAGAAATTTCCTCCTTCCAATAAAAGATTAAATTTTTAAAATAAAAATTTAATCAGTAAATCTAATGGAGGATTTAAAAATGAAAAAACGTGATTTATCAACTTTGGCACTGGTCGGAATCAGTGCAGGGCTCATGATGGGCGGATGTAACCAAAAAGAGACCGATAAAAAGGGAGATGACACTGGCAACAAAGCGCATGCCGCTGAACAACTCAGCCCTGACATGAAATCGTTTCATGACTCTCTCTCGCCTACAGCTCAAAAAAAATTCATGGAGCTCGATGCGCAACACAAGATGATGGCGATTGAAATGGCCAATCAAAGCTGCAATGGACGCAATAAGTGCGCAAGCATGGGTGGCTGTTCTTCTGCAAATAACTCTTGTGCCGGTGAAAATGGATGTAAGGGACAGGGAGGCGCACCTGTCAAAGACCCAAATAAAGCTGTAGATGTGCAGTACAAGATGCAAAAAGATCAGCGCAAAGACGCTAATGGTAAAATGCAGTAAGCAAAACTTGGCTTAAAGTACAAAAGGTGTATATTTGAGATATACACCTTTTTTTTTATGAATAAAAATATTCCCAAACTCGGCATCGGCATCGGACTGCGCCCCATCCATTATGAAGAGATTTTCTCACTCAAGCCCAAGATTGATTGGTTTGAGATCATCAGCGAAAATTACATGGTCGAAGGGGGCAGAGCTCTTGAGAATTTGGATAGAATCTTAGAGCTCTATCCCGTAGTTCAACACGGAGTTAATCTCGCCATTGGCAGTCCTGATGCTCTAGATTGGGACTATCTTAAAAAGCTCAAAGCGCTCACAAGACGCACTCAAACGCCTTGGCTCTCGGATCATCTTTGCTGGGGGAGATTGCCAGGAGCGCATTTTCACGACCTTCTTCCTCTCCCCTACACACAAGAGGTGATCGATTATGTGGCAGAAAGAGCGCGCATTGTTCAAGATTATTTAGAAATTCCGTTTGCATTAGAAAATCTCTCTTCTTATGTCGCCTACCACGCTGATCAAATGCCTGAATGGGAGTTCTATACGGCTGTTGTTGAAAAAGCGAATATTCATATGATGCTCGATGTCAATAATATTTATGTTTCAAGCCGCAATCACGGATTTGATCCTCTCGAATACATAAAACATATCCCCATGGAACGGGTCCTACAAATCCATCTCGCCGGCCATACAGATCATGGTGATTATGTGCTCGATACGCACGACCACCCCGTTAGAGATGAGGTGTGGGAGCTCTATGCCGCTGTTTGGCCCTTGACAGGAGGGGTGTCTACTCTTCTTGAATGGGATGAAAACTTTGTGAGCTTCGAGCAAACCTGGCAAGAGGCGCTCAAAGCAAAAGCGTTTCAAAAGGAACTTGTAAGCGCATGAAACAGCTAGAGGAGATTCAGAGATGGTTTGGTAAAACAATCTCTCAACCCCTAACAGAAAAACAGACACTGCCTAAAGGGTGTGGAGCAGACAAATACATCGCCCCGAGCCCTACCTTAAGCGCCCATCAAAGAATCGAGCTCTACTGTCAACAGTATTGGTGGCGCCTGCTTGGCAGTTTACAAACAAATTTTCCAACAGTGACGCGCCTTTTTGGCTATTCGCTATTCCAACAACAACTTGCGACTCCCTATTTAACACAAAACCCTCCAACACACTGGGCTCTTTGTCGGCTAGGTGAGACATTCCCCGACTGGATAGCACACAACTACCAACAAGAAGATCGGTATTTAGTTCTCAATGCAGCGCGCATTGATTGGGCGGCTCAAAAAGCGTTTTGGGTAAAAGACTTGCCTAAAGTCAATTTTGCCCAACTTTCTGAAAATCAAATACTTAATACGCCAGTTGTCTTGCAGCCTCACCTCCAGCTGTTCTCGCTTCAGGGAGATCTATTCTCCTTTAGAGAAGCTTTTTTGGAGAATGAACCCGACTATTACACCTCTCACCCTTTCCCTAAAATGAACTTTGGAGAGTGCCACTTTGTCCTCTACCG
Source organism: Chlamydiales bacterium (assembly GCA_022601475.1). GTDB lineage: Bacteria > Chlamydiota > Chlamydiia > Chlamydiales > JAAKFR01 > JAJACO01. The sequence continues at coordinate 10,314 of JAJACO010000099.1, read as the reverse complement.
TACGCTTCAAAATAGAGTGAGCTGGGAAAAAATTTCTTTGGATGAACTCAATTTTCTCAAACAATTTCAAAAACCTAGAACAATAGATCAAGTTTGCTCTATAATAGAGCAAACAGAACAAATCGTAACCAACATCCCTGTTTGGTTCCAAAAATGGACGGTATTTGAATGGTTTGGCTTATCCTTGTCCTCATTATAATTGCAATCTTTCTTATTGGATGGGTTGTCTCTATATATAACCGTTTGATCAGAATGCGCAATCGGGTCAAAAATGGGTGGGCGCAGATCGATGTGCAACTGCAAAGACGCTACGATCTCATACCTAACTTGGTGGAGACAGTCAAAGGGTACATGCAATATGAAAAGGGCACCTTACAAAAGGTAGTCGAAGCGCGCACACAAGCTGTCGCTGCCAGAGAAGCACTTGAAAAAAGTGGCGGCCCCACAAGTCAGCCCGGCGCACTCAAAGAGCTCATTGGCGCAGAAACAAGCTTGCGAGGAGCCCTCGGCGGCATCTTTGCTTTGGCAGAAAATTATCCTGAGTTGCGCGCGACAGAAAATATGCAGAGACTGCAAGAGGAGCTTGCCTCTACAGAAAACAAAGTGGCTTTTTCGCGTCAGAGTTACAACGACCAGGTGATGCTCTATAACACGACCCAACAAGAATTCCCAACTTCCCTCTTTGCTTCTATGTTTGGTCATCAACCTTCTGATCTCTTTGAAATTCAAAACCAAGAGGCTAAACAAGCCGTGAATGTGAAATTCACATGAATTTCTGGGAAGCGCAGCGAAAAGCCAAGGGGCGTACTTCGCTTTACATCACTATTTTTATTCTCCTTACTCTCGGCATAGCCCTTTTAATCGAATTTGTCTTGCGCTATCTCTCGAAGGAAAAATACATCCAACCGATGCCTTTTTTGGGTCTGGTATTTTTGGGGATCACCTTCTTGGTCGCAGGTTTCTACTATCTCACCTATAGATCACAGGGAGGCAGTTATGTCGCAAAAGCGCTAGGTGCCAAGCCCGTAACTCGTGCCAGTACCAACTTAGCAGAGTTACAACTGCTCAATACGGTCGAAGAAATGGCTGTGGCAAGTGGATTAAAAACACCCCAAGTTTTTATTCTTGAGTCAAAGGAGATCAATGCATTTGCAGCAGGTGTAAAGCCTGACAATGCTGCGATCACCGTCACCCGTGGCGCACTTGAGCTACTTAATCGAGATGAGTTGCAAGGGGTTATCGCACATGAATTTGGACATATTTACAACGCGGATATGCAAATCAGTATGCGCTTGGCTGCCATGGTCATGGGATTTATGATTTTGTTTTACTTAGGTATTCGTCTGTTAGAAGGGGCTTTTCTTTTTGGAGGGCGTAACAAACGAGGCGGCAACCCAACAGTATTGATTGCGCTTGTCTTTCTTATTGGAGGAGCTCTCACCTGGTTTGCAGGGGTGATTCTTAAATCAACAGTGTCTCGTCAGCGGGAATACCTAGCCGATGCATGTGCGGTGCAATTCACACGCAATCCCGATGGCATTGCCAATGCGCTGCGTAAAATAGGAAAGCAGCAAGGGGTTTCTGATATGCCCAAAAGCGGCATGGCTTATTCCCATCTCTATCTCAACGATCTCTCAGCTTTTTCTCGTCTCTTTGCAACCCATCCTCCCTTAAAAAAGCGGATCGAGGCGATCGAAGGGAAGATGTATAGTGGATTCAGTTTAAAATGAGATCGTTGCACTATCCTTCTCCGCCAGGTATCGAGCATTCCAAAATTAAACCTTAGTGATATTTAGTCAACGCAGAGGAGCAAAGAAAGCTCTGAATATAAAAGTATAGTTGTGTCAGAATAGATAGAGAATTTCAGAAATAAAAACATTTATTTGAAAAAATTAAATAAATACAAAATAAAACCACTTTGTGATAAAATCCTTTTAAATTACTCTCTCTGATTATCAGAAAGTCAAACAAAAGATTATAAAAAAGAAGGTTAATATGGAATCTACACAAGTCGCACCAGCTGGAGTCCCTCAAGCCGGACAGTTCGCAACCAATCGAAAATGTCACGCTATCACTTGTTGTATCGTTATATGTGCAATGACGGCTCTCGCAGGAGTAGGAATCTATTTTGCAACACATCCCTCTGGTTCCTGAACTGCCATGAATGTTTAAAGTCTAATAACCTGAAATTCAGGTTTTAGAGTTTGAACTGATCTACTGACAGGATGGGCAGTATTCGTCCGACGGCGAGCAAGACTTGAGATTAAAAAATCATTTTATTCTGCCTATCCTACCCGCCGTCAGGCGGATCCTGCCCACCCTGTTAATTTGCAATCCAAGATTTATTTTTTCTTGACCAAGTTACATCTCTCCAGCCGTACAAGGAACAGATCGAATATGTTGCGCTATCACTTGCTGCGTCGTTGCGTGTGCAATTACAGCTATCGTAGGATTAGGAGTGTATTTTGCAACACATCCCTCTGGTTACCAAGCTATTATGGATGCCTATAATTAGATTGATCGCCCATAGCGTGGGCTAAAGGTATTCTTCTTTGGTCGCACGCTGAAGCAACATTTTAACAGCGTCATGAGGGCTTAAGCCCTCAAAAACAATTTTATATACCGCTTCTGTGATTGGAAGCTCAATACCTGCCTGTTTTGCCAGCTGAATCGCCGAAAGACAGGTGTAGGTCCCTTCTACAACCATCCCAATTTTTCTTTTAGCTTCATCGGGACTCAGCCCTTCAGCTATTAAATGCCCAAAGCGGTAGTTGCGACTAAATTTAGAGAGGCACGTGACACATAAATCTCCCATCCCCGCAAGACCGCTTAATGTATCGGGGTTACACCCCTTAATAACGGCTAATTTTCGAATCTCATGCAATCCTCGAGTCATCAACGCGGCTTTTGTATTATCTCCAAAGCCGAGACCATCCGAAGCGCCGCATGCAATGGCGATGATATTTTTAAGCGCGCCGCCCATCTCTACCCCATTGACATCGGTGTTAGGGTAAACTCGGAAAGTGGGAGTAGAAAACATTTCGTGAATCAAAGAGATGACGTCTAATGCAAAACCACTGCAGACGATGGATGAGGGAAGCCCTTTAAGCACCTCGATCGCGAGTGAAGGGCCGCTTAAAACACCAATTTGACTGCGGTGTTTTTCGCCTAATACCTCAATCACAACGTCCGTTAAAAGAAGGCCTGTGTTCTGTTCGATGCCTTTGGAAGTCAAAACAATTGGACACTCGGGAAGATGGGTGTCTTTTACAGTTTGAAATACCTGTCTTAAACCCGCTGAGGTGACACCTTCTACAATGAGATCTTTGTTGCGCAATACTTTGCTAATGTCATTGGTGAAGTTAAGGCTCGGCGGAGCGGGGAACCCTTTCATGCGGGGGTGTTCCCTCTTTTCTTGCAAATAGTTTAGCGATTCCTTATCAACGCTCCACGAGAGCACCTCATACCCTTTAGATGCCAATAAAGAGGCTAAACAATATCCCCAAACACCTGCACCTAAATATCCTATTTTTTTACTCATCAATGTATTCCTTATCTGGAAGCTCTCGTCCGCTCCATTTCTCTAAAAGTTCGCGCGTTGGATAATAAAACTTAGATGAAAGCTCAAAACGTCTCCCATCATTTGGCGTATTTCCAGTAACATTTGCAAATACTTTGCGATCACACGCCAAAAGCGCCTCTTGCACGCTCTCTATGCTATCTTCCCCTTCATAATTTTTCAAGGGGGCAAAACACATCTCTCGCGGATAGAGCAATGCTGAAACCTTATTTGCAAACCGAAAGGCATCAAAGATAAACTCTTCGTATTTCCACACATTCGATTGTGAGAGAAGGATCTCTTGTCCTTTGTCATCGATCTGCTTGACTGCTTTTTTTGTTCTATGAAGAGGCAATCGACATGCGCTCGCCTTCTGAATAAAGGGCATCGAAACGCAATACAGGCCAATATTGGCGATGTTAAACTTTAGGTTTCCTTCGTTGTCAACCGCTTGTTTTTCTTTTTCGGGTAAATGGAGGTACTCAACAATCACCGTGCGCCCCTTTTCCTCTGCCAGCACGCCTACACTTTCATGCACAGCGCGGCGATGTGTTGCTTTAATCGTCACCTCACTCTTATTTTTGTGATGAAAACCAAAAAGTTCAAAATCAAATGGGTCTGCAAGAGGATTGTCTATTGGGATGACATTCACCTGTTCGATTCCCTTTTTTTTCCATTTTTCAAATACACCGATTTCAACCAAACGATGAAAAGCGCTTCCATTGCCATTTGGACCCAAGGCAATGCGATGTGGAGATTCTAAAAAAAGATTCCCTTCAAAATCTAAAAAAGGCCACATCCGTTGATAAAAAAAGGTGATCTGTTGTGGATTGAGTCCAAAAAAGGCGTGTTGTGCAAAATAGGTTTGTATCTCTACGTGGTTAAGAGGAGAGGTCATGATCGCTACCTCAAGAGGTCTATGCGCTTGATCCGAAGCGGCTTTAATTTTTTCTGCAAGCAGTTCAAAGAGTGTTTTGTGCTTAGAAATTGTGAGTGGCACACACCCCTTAGGTCCTTTACAACGCAGTCTAGAGCCTTGCCCTCCTGCTAACACTAAAAGGGCTATTTTTCCTTCAGCGACAAGCTTTTGACCTTTTTGATGATCTTGTAGATTGCCGCAAAAAAAGGAGGTGCAAAAAGGCTGCGGTGCAATTGCGGGAGAGGGGAGGAGGTTTTGTTGCTTTTTAAGTAACTCAAGATCGAGCGCTTGAATTTGCTTTATAAGACTTTCTTTTTCCGAGGGGCTTAAGGTGTAAAAAAATTTAAGAAGGTGCTCTTGACCAATGGAGCGCAGTTTTTCTTTCGCCTTTAGCTCACTTATAAGGAGCTGTGTTTTTAAGGGCGAGTTCATCAAGTCTATCTCCTTCGCTATCGGTTTTAACACGCCACCCATTATACTGCTTTTCTCTAATCTTTTCGATCACTTTCCTCTCTTGAACCGCCTGTTTAAGGTGGTGCTGAATCACCTCTATTTGCTGGGTGAGCGCAGCGTGTGTGTGTTGCATACTCTCCAAGGAGGCGGTGAGATGATCAAGAATTTGTGTATAGGTTTCTTGAAAACTAAACTGCTGCTCTGCACGCTGTTTTTGCATCTCTTGTATCAACGCGTCAATTTGACGTTGCAAAGTGCTTTTTTTTTCTTGAATTTGTGTGCTTTTGAGCTGCGTGTGTGCAAGCTCTTTTTGAAGATGGCTTTCTTTAAGCTTGCGTAATTTTAAAAGAGTTTCTAAGCGAAATATAAATTTTTTCATTTGGATACCACCTTTTCAAGGGCTGTTAGAGTTTGTTCAAAATCACTTGGATCCATCACATCTTGTTTTAAAAATTCATGAATGCTTGGTTTTTTTGAAATCGCTTCATCAATTTTTTGATTCGATCCGTTAGCGTAGGCTCCTAAATGAATCAACTCTTCTGCCTCGGAGTAGATGTGTAAAAGCGCACGCAATTTTTTAGCATTGAGTTGCTGATTGTTGGCCGTGATATGGGGCATCACGCGAGAAAGACTGCGTAATACATGAATAGGAGGAAAATGGTTGGCTGAGGCGAGATCTTGCGAGAGCTGTAAATGTCCATCGAGCAGTGAGCGCATTTGATCGGGTAGGGGATCGTGCATTTCCTCCTCTTCGGTTAAAATGGTATAGATCCCCGTGATCGAACCTTTTTCACTATTCCCTGCCCGCTCGAGTAGACGGGGTAAATTGGCAAAAACAGAAGGGGGGTAACCACGCGTTGTAGGAGGCTCTCCAATCGCCAATCCAATCTCTCTAAGAGCCATCGCATAACGAGAGATCGAATCCATCATCAAAATCACATCTTTGCCCTGATCGCGAAAATACTCTGCAATGGCTGTTGCAACATTCGCCCCTTTACTTCTTAAAAGAGCGGCTTGGTCGGACGTGGCCACAACCACAACAGAACGGGCAAGTCCCTCGGGACCGAGCTCCCGTTCAATAAACTCGCGCACCTCTCGCCCTCTCTCTCCTATAAGAGCAATCACATTGATATCCGCGCGTGCCGTTTTTGCAATCATCCCCATCAAAGTAGATTTCCCTACTCCTGGAGCTGAAAAAATACCAATTCTTTGCCCCTTACCCAAAGTGCAGAGCGCATCAATCGCTTTAATTTTTGTTTCTAGAACGTGCTCAATTGGTTGTCTACCCAAGGGAGCTGGGGGAGGTGCCATCACGGGATAAAGCTCTTTTGCAAAGAGCTCTCCCTTGCCATCAATGGGTTTTCCGAGTCCATCGAGAATCCGTCCGCACAAAGCTTCTGTCACGGCTACTTTGTGCATGGTTCCTGTAGGATACACCTCAGCTCCCGGAGAAATCGCGTCCAGCTCACCTAAAGACATGAGCAAGACCTTGCGCTCCTTAAATCCAACAACCTGACACAGCACCCTCTCTTTTTGCCTGCTGTACACATAACACACCTCTCCAACAAAAACCTCAGGACCGCTCGATTCAATGAGCAATCCAATCACGTGTGTTACCCGTCCACTTAAACGGGGCCCTGAATGCTTTTGGATGCGTTTAATTTCCTTTTCTAAAAGCTGACTCATGCACCTTGTTGCACCTCTTCTTGAATATTTTCTAATTCCCTTAGAAGCATGTGATTGAGTAATCCGGTCTTTGTTTCAATGCGACAATCGCCCCGACACATCATCGGATCGGCACGAAAACGTATTTCTAATTTTTTTTGGACTGTTTTAACGTGTTTTTCTAACATCTGCAGATCTTCAGGAGAGAGAAAAATTTGAAATGCTTCTTGAGCAAAATGCGGCGCCGAGAGATCCAAAAGCGTCTGGATCATATACACCAAAGTTTCAGGACGTTCTAGTTCCTTGCGTAAAACGCGCTCACACACCTTGATAGAAAATTCAATCACCTCAGGCCTCAAATTTTCGAGTAATTGTTTTTTTTGCTCCAGCAAATTACCCATCATTTTTTGCAAAAGATGCACTAAAATCTTAAGCTCTCCCAAAGCCTTCTCATAACCCACTTTTTCTCCCAGCTCTTCTCCCTTTTGAAAAGCTCTGCGACACTCCTCTTCCACAAAATCAAGACGCTGAAAATCATTGCCTCCCTCATGCAACTCGCGTGTGGGTGTCAAAGTGACTCTATGCTCAATCTGTTCCCCTCGAATAATACTCATAAACCCTCTTGCTCCATCTCGGAGAGATGCATTAACACCTTCTCTTGCAGCTGATCATCTAATGCTAAAATCATCAGCTCCGCTCTTTTGGGCTCTAAATAGGAAAGCATCAAGGCGATTGTTTCTGAATCTTCTCCCTTGATAGAATCGGCTAATTGATCTAAATCCATGCGCGTCATTAAGCGAAAAAGAGTCTCATCCTCCTCTTCTTTATTTCTTTTATAACGGCGCGTTAAAAAATAGATGCATATAAGAGCAAGCGACACAAAAATGATAGAAAATATCAATCCTGTATAATTTATCCTTTGCTTGTGCTCTTTCCACACCTTCCGTTTTTTTTCAAAAGGGAGTACATGCACGGTGGGCTCAATTTCTATTCCATACCCTCGAGCGATCGCGGCGAGTTGCTCTTTAATCTCTATTTTAAAAACCTCTTCTTCTACCTCTATAAGGGCGTGTTGATCGATTGCAGTTGCGATCGATAAGGTGTGTACAGCCTCTGTTTGAGGCTCTAAACTCACCTGAACTGTGGTATAAAAATGTTCCTCTCCCACCAATTTTTTTAAAAGAGCAAAGATTTTTTCTTCTAAATTCATCTCAAAAAGAATCTGCGCGTTGCTAAACAGCTCTTCCTCTCCCTCCGGATCAAGCGCTTTATACAACTTGCCCGAGGTGTCTGAAATCGCAATCATATTAGACTCCAATCCACGCACAGCGCCCGCCAAATGGTTGGTAATCGCGCGTAGTTCCGAAGGGAATAAGCGAGCTCCTGGCATCAGAGTTAAAATAACAGACGCTTTTGTTTGATACTTACTCCCTCCAAAGCTTCTTTGCGGAGGAATATCTAAAATGACACTCGCACTTTTGATGTGCTCAAACCCTGTTAAATCTTTTTCAAGCTGCCCCTTAAGAGCGCGCATCTCCAATACCTCAAGCTCTTTTTCTCCCTTAATCCATGTATTTGTATCAAAAAGTTCAAAACCCTTCCGCTCGTTATGACTAGGAATGCCGGCAGCAGCCAGTTCCGTCCGAATTTGATCCACATGCTCCGCTAACACCTTAAGCTCCTTATCTTCTTCAAAGGGAACGGCAAAATGTTTTAAATATGTGCGAATCTCCTCCACCTCTGTCTTAGACAAACTTTTGGCAGGGAATAAAGAGACATAGTTAGAATTAGAAGACTTAAAAAGCAGAAAGCTCATAGCCATACCCACAAGAATTAAAACCAAACAAGTCATTCCCTTTTGAATAGGCTTTAAATCTCTGAAAACCGTAATTAATTGCTTTAAAATCTCTTTCATACCTGGTATTCTTCTCTACCAGATAAAACATAATTTGACAAATGCAGATCTTATACCCCTACAATGAGCTACTTCCAAGAAAGAAGGCGCACGATGTTTACATCTTTCATGAATGTGCCGCGCTTGCGCAGCTTGGCATAGACGTTTCGCTCTTCTATGGAAAGGGCGCTTCCAAGCAAGCCCTTTTTAAGCACTACCGAACATCTCCCTCCAAAAATCTTCACCTCCATCCACGCCTTTTAATTCGCAAAAATAATCCCTTTAACCTTAGCTGGAATCTCCCCTTCTTTTTTGATTGCCAAAGGCACATCGCCTCTCTCAAACCCAACTTTGTTTTCTTAAGCGTGCTTAAACAAGCGGCCTATCACCTCCAGCGCAAAATCAAAGGAGTGCGCTACATTTATGAGGTGCATGAGCTGGCCCACTATCCCACACAGCCGGCTCAAAATATTGATTTTGAAAAAAAATGCCTAGAAAAAGCAGATCTAATCACTGTGACAACCCACGCTCTTAAACAGATTTTACAAAACCCTCCCTACTCTCTCACCGTCCCCATCGAAGTGATCCCTCTAGCGGTCCATGCTCAACCGCTTGTGCTCTCTCCAAAAAGCCCCTGCACTCTTATGTACGTTGGGCAGCTCTACGAAGAGCAAGGGATCAAACAGCTTCTCCAAGCGCTCGCGCAAACAGAAAATGTGCATCTAAAAATTGTGGGTGGAACTTCTCAGGAAATTGCGCACTTTTCAAACATGGCACAAACTCTCTCTATCGCTAAAAAAGTAGATTTTTTGGGCTTTATCCCTCCACATCAACTGCCGCAAGTGGTCAACTCTGCTCACGCCTTTGTCGCTCCTTTTGAAAACAAAGGAAGAATGCCCTACGTGGCACATACCAAGTTGCTAGAATATGCAGAATGGGGCAGACCGATCATCGCACCAGATTTACCCCTGGTGCGAGAACATCTTCAAGATGCGCTCCTGTTTGAGCCTGACAATCCAAATGCTTTAGCCGCCTGCATACAAGCGTTGACACAAGAGTCTATTAGAGAGCATCACCAACAAAAAATCGCACAATTATCTGGTTCTTTTACATGGCACAAAAGAGCTCAACGGATGCATCAACTTCTCACATCTCTTTGACATCCTTCTCGCCCTAAAGGACGAGGAGGATGTCAACGCGTGCAAATCAACACAACCTGGCTCAGGCTATAAAAAACGCATACTGGATAAAAAAGAATTAGGCCAAGTTTCCAAAACCCAATTCAAGTTCCAAATAACCAATTACCAATGAGTTAGAACTTCCGCAGGGCGGCGACGCCGTCGGAGTCGCGGCCATAGTCGTAGGTAACATCGAGGCCAAAAGAGCCGAAGCCCACAACAACCATTCCCCGACCATTAATTTTATCTGAACATCTCGTATAAATTCTTTCAGTAAATAGGGGCTTCCCATCAATTCTCTGAGTGAGAACAACTACTGTGGCTGCATCTAATACACCTGGCATCTCGCATTTATATTGGCCAACAATCTCTTGGTGATTGGCGAGAGTTTTGGATCGACTGTTCTCAAGTATACTGTTTGAAATCAGCACGGTACAACTTGTATCCGTAGCTTGGTCCCCTAGTTGGTCCTCGAAGTTAACCCCGATAAATGCGAAAAGCGATGCATTCTCCTGCTTCGGCGATCCTGCAATCTCAACAAGTTTATTAAATGAAAGGCCTTTGGGAAGGGTCAAAAGGGTGAATCCCGCATTGTCTTCTATAGGTAAAGAGGCAAATTTTTTCAGTTCTGGAATAAGCATTTTAT
>JAJACO010000098.1 GCA_022601475.1 Chlamydiales bacterium | reverse complement strand
TTTTGTTGGAGTGATTGGATCACCTCAGGCGCTCCTTTTTTTACAAGAAATTCAGCCTTCTCTGAGAGCACTGCTCCTAAATCTAACCAATGTTTAACGCGCTCACCTTGCACATTTAAGTTCTTTTCAGCTTCAGTTTCGTGAGGGTTGTACCAACCCAAAACTTCAATATATTTTCCATCACGCGGAGAGCGAGAATCACTCAAAACAAGTCTGTAAACTAGTCGATTCTTTCTTCCTTGTTGTCGTAAACGAATTTTCAATGCCATATTTTTACCTCAAAATGGAGCTTTGTCCATAAATTTTTCCATCATCTTACGGTTTGGGGCATTTTTGAAAAACTGTTTAGATTTTTTGAAACTCTTTTTGAGCTTATTAATATCCTGCACAGTTGTTCCACTTCCCCTTGCAATGCGCTTCATCCGACTCATGCTCAGCTCGTCTTTTTCTAAACGCTCTTTTGTAGTCATCGAGAGAATCATTGCTTCTATTTTAAAAAATTCTTTTTCGGATCCATCTAGATCAGGAATCTTAGACGCACCCGGAATCATCTTCATTAATCCTTTGAAAGAACCCATCTTACGTACAGCTTGCATCTGTTTAAGATAGTCTTTGTACGTAAAGGAGGCTGTGCGCATTTTTTCTTCAAGCTGTTGCGCCTCCTCATCGCTCATGTGTTCTTTTGCCTTTTTAACGAGGTTGATGGTGTCTCCCATCCCCAAAATACGATCGGCCATTGACTTTGCATTAAATAGTTGCAAGTCATCGAGTTTTTCGCCGATTCCTTCAAATTTAAGTGGCTTTCCTGTCACCGCATGAATCGAAATCGCCGCCCCTGCGCGAGTATCCCCATCAAGCATGGTGAGTATCGTACCTGTCACAGAGAGACGTGCATTAAATTCGGACGCCGTTGTGACAGCATCTTGCCCTGTAGCCGCATTGGCAACAAATAAGATTTCGTGTGGTGTTGTTACAGCTTTGATCTCTTGCAGCTCCTTCATCAAAGCGTCGTCGATGTGCAGACGTCCCGCGGTGTCTAGGATAACAACATCATACCCCCCCTCTTTAGCCGCTTTAAGAGCTTTTTTAGCCACTTTTACAGGCTTTTTTTCTCCTTCAACAGAAAAAACATCCACATCGATCTGCGCGCCGAGTGTTTTGAGTTGTTCAATCGCTGCAGGCCTCTGCAGATCACACGCCACAAGCAGTATTTTTTTGCGATGTTCCGGCTTTGAGAGATACTTGGCGAGTTTTGCCGCGTGTGTTGTTTTACCCGCTCCTTGCAAGCCGCAAAGCATCACGACAGCCGGTTTTTGCTGCAAATGTAACACAGCCTCTCCGCCTCCCATTAGAGCGACAAGCTCTTCGTGAATGACTTTGACAAACTGCTGCCCTGGAGAAACCGATTTAATCACCTCTTCTCCAAGGGCCTTCTCTTTAACACTATTAATAAATTTTTTAGTTACACCGTAATTGACGTCGGCATCAAGCAGGGCTAAACGCACCTCTCGGACAGCATCGGAGATATTGCCTTCTGAAAGTTTCTTTTTTCCCGCTAAAGAAGAAAAAACACCCGTCAATTTATCTGTTAAAGATCCAAACATAACGCCAACTATATTAACTCAAAAAATCATAATTTTTCAATAAAAAAGAACCGGTCATTCCCCGACCAATCGGTTTGGTAATGACATCTCCATCCTTCAAGCTCAAATATTTTCTTGACACTCTCTCCCTGCCCCTGTCCAATCTCCAACCAAGCCAAGCCTTCAGGACGCAGGTAGAGATGTAAATTTTTAGCAATACGGGAATAAAATTCGAGTCCGCTCTCCCCTGAGACAAGGGCCATTTTAGGTTCCCAATCACGTACACTTGGCTCTAGAGTGCTATATTCCTGCTCACTGACATAAGGTGGGTTGCACACAAAAAAATCGCAACGCATTCCCTCAAAGGGTTCAAAAAGATCTCCTTCTTTAAAGGTGACATCACACGCTGCATTTTTGCGAGCGATCATTAATGCCTTTTTTGAAGCGTCTGATAAAACAACATCAAGAACAGGGAAATAATTCTTAAGTGAAATTCCCATACAACCCGATCCACAACACACATCCCAAAGCACTTTGTTTTCAAGATCTAACTCGCTCAATTGCGTTTTGATTATTTCGACTAAAATTTCAGTTTCGGGCCTAGGAATTAAAACATCAGGCGTCACCTGAAGGCATAAATCAGCAAACCGAACCTCTCCTGCAATATAGGCGACAGGCTCGTGCTTTGATCTTCTTTGAACAGCGCTCCTTAATGCGGGGAGCTCATCTTGTTGCAGAGGGCGATCAAACTGAAGGTATAAATCGAGTCTTTTAATACCCAAGACATCGGCGATCACCTCTTCAGCTTCTCGCCTCGCTCTTAAAATGCCGCGCTCTTTGAGATAAATTTCTGAGCGTTGGATGAGCTCAAAAAGCGTGATCATGACGTGAGCTTTTGTTGGTAAAAGAATTTAACAAGAGTTTCGCTAATTTCTCCTAATTCACCTTGGATCACACGGTCGAGATTGTAAAGGGTGAGATTAATGCGATGATCCGTGATGCGATTTTGAGGGAAGTTATAAGTACGAATGCGCTCAGAGCGATCTCCCGATCCCACTTGAGACGCTCTTAAATGCGCCTCCTCATCTTGCTTTTTCTTCCGCTCAGCATCTATAATTTTGGCTTTTAAAAGACGCATTGCTTTGTCTTTATTTTTGTGTTGACTCCGTTCATCCTGGCAATATGCAACAGCTCCTGAAGGAACGTGCGTGATACGTACAGCAGAATCTGTGGTGTTAACATGTTGTCCACCCGCTCCAGAAGCTCTGTAGGTATCGATGCGGAGCTCTTTTTCATCAAGAACGATGTCTTCTTCTTCCGTAGGCTCGAGCAAAACAGCGACTGTGATGGCAGATGTGTGCACACGTCCCTGGGTTTCGGTGTCAGGGACACGCTGCACACGATGAGTGCCCGCTTCATACTGCAAAAATCGTTTTACTTTAGGTCCCGATACACACATGATGTACTCGCGATATCCGCCAACATCAGAAGGGCTACTTGCAAGCGCCTCAAAGCGCCAACCCATGATCTCAGAGAAGAGCTTGTACATACGGACACAATCACCTACAAAGAGTGCAGCCTCATCACCCCCTGTTCCAGCCCTCAGCTCCATAATGACATTTCTGTCATCGTCGGGATCGGGTGGCACGAGGAGTGTTTCGAGCTTTTTTTCGAGCAGATCAACTTGAGATTCAAGTTCTGGAATTTCCTCTTCTAAAAGAGAAAGCATTTCCTGATCTGTCTCGCTTTTTAAAAGAGCTTGATCGTCATCCAGCTGCTTTTGTACCCCCTCAAGCTCATCCCATACGGTTTTGATAGAAGATAGATAGCTATGTTCTTGAGTGAGCTCGCGATAATGTTTAGGATCATCAAAAGCGTCAGGGCGAGCCAAAGCCTCTTCAATCTCAGAATAACGCATCAGTAATTGAAGAACTTTGGATTTCAATTATTTCTTTTTGTTTTTCGGCTTTTGTTCTTTTTTCTTTTCAGAAGGCTCTTCTTCTTTTTTTTGCTGTTGAGCGCCTTTAGCATAACGTTTCAAGAACTTGTCTACACGCCCTTCGGTATCCACAAACTGTGTACTACCTGTAAAAAATGGGTGTGAGGAGGACGAAACTGTCACGTGATGAACAGGGTACTCTTTTCCCTCAAACACCTCTGTGGCTTTGGGTTGAAGAGTTGAGCCACAAATAAACTTAACCCCTGTAGAACTATCAACAAAAAGAACTTCTTGATAAGCTGGGTGGATATCATCTTTCATTTTATATCTCCGGATTTTCTCATATTGCCAGCCAATCTATCTTTTATGGAGTAAAAAATCAACCTATAAAGTATACTGACAGACATATGCGTAAATTACTTCTCTCTTTATGTATGCTTTTCTCAGCGGCTTTAGCCTCTGAGGTTCAACTCAAAGAAAAACTTACCGAGGCGCAACCCGGAAGTTACCTTGTTTTGGAGCAAAATAAAATTTTCACACTCTTTCACATCTACGATCGCACCGAGGATACAGTTGTGATTGAAGAGGTTTCTATACCCGCCGCTCGCTTTGCACGCAATCCGATGAGCTGGAAGCAGTGGTTTGAATGCGGCGCTCCAGGACATAGCTCTTGGATCATGTCTCAAGTCAATTTAAACTCCGGAGCTTTTGAAGAGACTTTCTCCTTCACCCATCAAGGATGGATTGACATGTCGGAGTCTAGTCCTTTTTTAACAACCCTCTTAAATCTCCGTTTCCGCGAAGTGCCCGACTCTCACCGCAAAAAAATAGGCATGCCTCCCAGCCACAATAAACAAGATAGACGCCCTCTTTGGCACCCTCGCCTCACCGTCGAAGGGTGTGCTATTCCCAACACACATTTTTCTGCCTACGTCACAAGATGGCCAGCCGACGGAACGGAGCTGTCCAGAAAAATTGTAGAAATCTATCTTCCTACCGCGCAAGAAGACACCTTTTATCCCACTTATTTTCCCTATTGGCTAGAAGTAGAAGGTAAAATTGGAAGTGCCAAGGTGCGTGTTATTGATTCTGGCATGAATGCGATCTCTCCCAAACAATCACTTCCTAAACGGCCTATCCAGCTCATGGGGGAGGTTCAAATTAACGAAGAAGGACTCTCCCTCCAAATTAAATCTCCCAGCTATTACAAAGAGTTTGTGATACTCGCCGAAGGAAACAACGCTTTTTTTGGACAAACCTTCCCTCTTCCTTGCCAGACATGCCATTGCAGTGGTGATCTCATCGTTCTAAAAGTGACCAAACAAGTGCTTAAAGATCTAATCACCGAAGGGGAAAGCTACCGTTTCAGCATCTCCCCAAAAGAAAATCCTAATATTGTTTTAGAAACGCGTTCTACTGTTAAAACGAACCTTTTATAAACAACTTTCTATCCAATACATTAAACACAGAAAGATCTTAACGCTAACGACTTAAGAGAGCAATCTCAACTTAATATCTATTTTACAAACAGATTACGAACACACTTTCCACATCGTAGAGCGCTTATACTCGCAAAAAATAGGTTGCACTAGCGAATAATAAGCGTACTTGCTTTTCAACACCTTTCCTTTTAAATAAGAAAATGCAATAGTTTTAATTTTTCAAAATGTAGGGATTTCTCCGATGAAAGATTATTCAATACGCAAATGCCGTCGAATTTTGCGAAATGGTTTTAAGTTATTCAATAAAAAGGGAAATTTACTCACTCCAGCGGAGCATAAAGAGTTTGAAGAAGATCTACGAGCGCTAGATCAAGCCATACTGACAAAAAAGAAACATGAGGCTTCTATTTTAGCTAACCGCCTCTCTTCTTTTATCAAAAGCCACTTTCCAAAAACGCCTCTCGACCACTTTTTAGAAATTGGATACGCTCTTGTTTTTGCTATTGTCGTCGCTTTTTTAATTCGGCAATTCTGGTTTGAACTCTATGAGGTTCCCACAGGCTCGATGCGTCCCACAATTGAAGAAATGGACAGAATGTTTGTTTCCAAAACAACTTTTGGTATTCAAATGCCATTTAAAAAACGGCCACTTCTTTTTTCTGATGACTACATTAAAAGATCCAATATCATTGTGTTT
>JAJACO010000097.1 GCA_022601475.1 Chlamydiales bacterium | reverse complement strand
TGCTAATAGAGAATTTTTGGGGATTTTTGTCCAGGCCACTTTAGTGGCCGGCAGTTGGGGGATCTCGAGCGAAGATAGTACATATGGTACAGAGAGCGAGAGATCTTTCAAATGGGGCAAAAAGGTTCCAAAACGGACGCAGGCTTGAGTTGTTCAACGATCTCAAGTTCAGCCAAAAATACTTTACAGTGGCAAGGAAAATGCACAGTTGATTCTTACTTTAGCGTGCTATTTCCAAGTTTCTAAAAGTCAAATTCGGATTCTCTCCGGTCACGCTAGCCGCCTGAAGAAAATCGAAGTTATATCAAAATAAATTTTTTATTTTATTCTGGACAATTGAAAGCGAGTCTTGTAGATACAAAAGGGTATTTAAGTACTGCAGGTCAACTACCCTCATGAAGACAAAATTTAGAATTGCTTTTCTTGTCCTTTTGATACTCGCTGTCATCGCTTTAATCGCGCTGTATCTGACAACTCATGAGATTGCAGTCTTGGAACCTGCGGGAATGATTGGCATGAAAGAGCGCGATTTATTTTATATCTCCTCTTTTTTGATGTTGATCGTTGTCATTCCAGCGATTGTCCTAGCTCTTGTTTTTGCTTGGAAATATCGAGAAAAAAACAAAAATGCGAAGTATTCTCCCGATTGGGCTCACAATTCTGTTGCAGAGGCCATTTGGTGGGGTGTTCCTTGCGTGATTATTATCATTTTAGGTGTGATCATCTGGGACACAAGCCATGAACTCAATCCTTTTAAACCCATTGAATCAGAAAAACAGACCCTCACCATTCAAGTGGTCGCTTTGGAATGGAAATGGTTATTTATTTATCCCGAGCAGGGGATCGCAACTGTAAACTATATACAGTTCCCAGAGAATACTCCTGTACGCTTTGAGATTACAGGTGATGCCCCGATGAACTCTTTTTGGATTCCAAAACTTGGAGGGCAGATTTATGCCATGCCCGCAATGCGCACAGAGCTCTATTTGATTGCAGATCAGGTGGGAGAATATAGAGGGTATTCTGCCAATATCAGTGGAAAGGGATTTGCTGGCATGATGTTTGACGTGCAATCGAGTTCAGATGACGCTTTTGAAGCTTGGGTAAAAGAGGTTAAGCAGTCTCCTAAAAATCTAAATTGGGAAGAATATCTCGAAATCGTAAAACCGAGTGAATATGTTCCTGCGATCTACTTTGGATCGAGCGAGAAGGATCTATTTGATCGCATCATCATGCAATACGCACCGCCGAAATAAGGGAATTTATGTTAGGAAAACTTACAGAGCAAGCTCTTAAGCACGATTGGATAGAGTACATGGCAGGTTTTTCCATGCTCTTAGGAGGTCTTTTTCTTGTAGGGTTGATCACCTATACACGTCGTTGGAAGTGGCTTTGGCGCGATTGGATCACATCTGTAGATCATAAAAAAATCGGTATCATGTACATCGTAGCTTCAGCGATCATGCTTACAAAAGGGCTCATTGATGCGGGAATGATGCGTGCACAACAAGCGCTTGCTTATGGAGACGCTACAGGATATTTAGGTGCTGAGCACTTTCAACAGATCTTTACGGCGCACGGTGTGACCATGATCTTTTTTGTGGGCATGGGAGTTGTATTTGGATTGATTAATCTAGTCGTGCCACTTCAAATTGGAACTCGAGATGTGGCCTTTCCTTTTCTTAACTCGGTGAGTTTTTGGCTCTTTTCAGCGGGCTCTTTTTATATTTTAGTTTCACTTGTCATCGGTGTTTTTGCAGGGACCGGTTGGACTGTGTATCCACCCTTATCCGGTCTTAAGTATAACCCTGGTGTGGGGGTGGATTATTGGCTATGGAGTGTACAGATCTCGGGAGCGGGAACTCTGCTCTCGGGGATTAATTTTTTAGTCACTATTCTAAAAATGCGCTGCCCAGGAATGACATTGACGAGAATGCCTATCTTTGTTTGGTCCATTCTCATCACGATGATTCTTGTGATCTTTGCATTTCCGATTTTAACAGCGACAATTGGAATGCTGGCAACAGATAGATTACTTGGCACACATATCTATACCTCTGAGCTTGGCGGAAATCCGATGATCTATATCAATCTCATTTGGTCGTGGGGGCATCCAGAAGTTTATATTTTGGTTTTGCCAGCCTTTGGAATCTTTTCAGAAGTGGTGCCCGTATTTTCTAAAAAACGTCTTTTTGGTTACACCTCAATGGTTTGGGCGTTGCTAGCGATTGCATTTCTCTCTTTTATTGTTTGGTTACATCACTTTTTTACGATGGGAGCTGGCGCGAATGTCAATGCCTTTTTTGGGATTATGACAACGATTATCGCCGTTCCAACAGGTGTAAAGATCTTCAATTGGCTCTTTACAATGTTTCGGGGGAAAGTGCAATTTACAACTCCTATGCATTGGTTTTTGGCCTTTGTTGTGATTTTCTCTCTTGGGGGAATGGCGGGTGTTTTACTCTCGATTCCGGCTGTGGATTTCCAAATGCATAACAGCTTATTTTTGGTGGCTCATTTTCACTCCGTGATCATTGGAGGGGTTTTATTTGGTTTTTTTGCCGGCTATGCGTATTGGTTTCCTAAATTTGTTGGATTTAAGCTGAATGAAACGCTTGGAAAAGTGGCCTTTTGGTTCTGGTTTTTTGGTTTTTTAGCTGCTTTTGCCCCTCTTTATATACTGGGACTCATGGGAGCGACAAGACGTCTTAATCGATATGATGTAGCGGAGTGGCAACCTCTTTTTATTGTGGCAGCACTTGGATTTGTTTTGATTATCATCGGCTTTGGATTTCAACTTTTACAACTCTATGTCAGCGTTAAGCAACGGAACAAAAACAAGGATGTAAGTGGCGATGCTTGGGATGGACGCACCTTGGAGTGGTCTACAACCTCGCCGCCCCCTTTTTATAATTTTGCGCAGGTTCCAGAGGTGCACGAGCGTGATCCTTTTTGGGCTCAAAAACAGGCAAAAACAGCTTCTCTAAAGCCTCAATATGAAGACATCCATATGCCTAAAAATACAGCGCTTGGATTTTATATAGGGGTATTTAGCTTTCTCTTTGGATTTGCGGCTGTTTGGCACATGTATTGGCTTTTATCCGTGAGCACTTTAGCCATCATCATCACTGTGATTGTGCGACTCTCAGAGAAAGAAAATGAATATGTAGTGACAGCAAAAGAAATAGAAGAAATTGAAACAAGGAGGCAAATCGGATGACAACTCCTCCTATCGTTCATGAGAGTTCGCCCGATACACATCACGATGTCTATTCTAGGACGATCTTTGGGTTTTGGGTCTATCTTTTAACCGACTTTATGGTTTTTGCAACGCTTTTTATCACCTATGCTGTGCTTCATCCCAACACGTTTGGTGGCCCTTCGGGAAAAGAGCTCTTTAATCTCCCCTTTACACTCATTCAAACTTTACTTCTTCTTACAAGCAGCTTAACTGCGGGGCTTGGAGGAGTATGTGTACACCGCCAGCTTAAAAAATGGACGCTCTTTTTATTTTTTATTACCTTTTTGCTTGGCGTTGGTTTTATGTGGATGGAGGTGAATGAGTTTACTCGTCTAATAGAGGGGGGCAACAGCTGGCAAAGAAATGCCTTTTTATCCGTTTATTTCACTTTGGTGGGAACTCACGGATTACACATGCTCTTTGCTCTGCTTTGGGTCGTCGTTCTATTAATTCCAGTTTGTTACCATGGCATTAAACCGAACAGTATAAAAAGACTCACTTGCCTGAGAATGTTTTGGCAATTTTTAAATATCGTTTGGGTTTTTATCTTTTCGATAGTCTATTTATTGGGGGTTGCATGATAGATCCTGTGCACGGTTGGAATGTGAGCTTTAAGCCTGTTATTATGGGGTTTATACTCTCTCTTCTCTTGGTTTTAGCTGCCTACTTTATCGTTATAGAGCCTGTGTTAGCAGGTTGGAGTTTAACATTCGTCATTATCGGGCTGGGGACGCTCCAAGCGCTTTTGCAGTTTGTTTTTTTTCTTCACTTGGGAGCAGAGTCAAAACCACGTTGGGGTTTGATGATCTTTTTATTTATGGTGCTTGTGACATTGGTTATCGTTCTAGGTTCGCTTTGGATCATGCACAATTTAGACTATCACATTATGCCTACTAAAGGGTATTGAGATGAAAAAATATTTACAGCTTACAAAGCCGGGGATTATATTTGGCAATCTTGTCACTTGTGCCGGAGGGTTTGCTTTAGCCTCTTGTGGACATTTCGATCCGTGGCTTCTATTGATGACTCTTTTGGGATTGAGTCTCATTATTGCATCGGGTTGTGTTTCAAATAACTACATCGATCGCAATCACGATGGAAAAATGGAGCGAACAAAAAACCGCGCGCTTGTAAAAGGGGAGATTACTCCTCAAAGAGCTTTGGGATTTGCAGTGATTCTTGTTATTTTAGGGACCAGTATTTTGGCTGTGTTTGTTAATTTCTTAGCTGTAGTCATCTCCCTTATTGGACTTGTTGTCTATCTTGCATTCTACAGCTTTTTAAAATATCGATCAGTCCATGGCACCTTAATTGGAAGCGTGGCTGGTGCTGTTCCTCCTGTTGTTGGTTATACAGCTGTGAGCCATCATATAGATTTAGCAGCTCTTATTTTTTTTCTAATGATTGCGATGTGGCAAATGCCGCATTTTTATGCGATTGCTCTTTATCGCATGGAAGAATACAAAAAGGCTGCCATTCCGGTGTTACCTCTTGCTCATGGGATCCCCTCTACAAAAATTCAAATGCTTTTGTATATTATTTTCTTTATTCCACTTTCGCTCACGCTTGTTTTTTTTGGATATGTAGGGGCGCTCTATATGATTGTAGCAGCGCTCTTAGGGTTTATATGGCTTGGCTTTTCTATTCAGGGATTTAGATGCAAAAAAGACGCAATTTGGGCGCGCAAAATGTTTTTGTGTTCTCTTGTCGTCGTGATGGGGATTTGTATTATCATCCCCTTTAGTGTAGTCTGAGCGTGCGGTAGGTGTCCTCGATTTGATCGATCGAAGAGATGCAGCAATCTAGATCTTTTAAATAACCTGTTGAGATATCATAAACCCATCCATGAACCGCAAGTTTTTTTTGGTTAGCCCAAGCATTTTGTACAATGGTGGTGTGACACACATTCATTACTTGGTGTAATACATTGAGTTCTACAAGACGGTTATACTTGAGCTTTGAGTCGGAGATTTTGTCTAATTCATCTTTTTCTCGAGAATAAACATCTCTGATATTGCGAAGCCAGTTATCTACTAAGCCAAATTGTGCATTTTCCATTGCAGCTTTGACTCCTCCACATCCATAGTGTCCGCATACAATGATATTCTCGATATCGAGGTAATCAATTCCATATTGAAGCACGGAGAGACAATTAAAATCGGTATGCGGACAGATATTGGCCACATTTCGGTGTACGAACACATCTCCAGGGGCAAGACCTAAGATTTCGTTTGCGGGAATGCGACTATCAGAGCAGCCAATCCAAAGGTATTTGGGAGTTTGCTTTTTAGAGAGCTTAAGGAAGGCGTTAGTATCTTCTTTAAGCTTGTCTTGCACCCAAGCTCGATTATTTTCAAATAGTTGTTTTAGTGATCGCATGAGTTAATATCTTTTGTCCAAAATCTAATTTTTTTGGGAGTTTTTTTGCTTTCTCCTATTTCTCGATAGGCCACAGTTGCATGTAATTCTGGATGCTCTACAAATCCTCGATTTCTCCAAAAGGGAGAGAGAGGTCGATAGTCCGTGGGGCATTTAGGATCATCTACGGGTCGGAGCGAAGTGTAAAAGCAGATGGATGAATAGCGATTTAAGTGGTGTACATGCGCTTCTCTTTGATCGAAAAATTGTTTGCCTATTCCTTTTCCACGATAGACCTTTTGAAGAACAGATTCACCAAAGCAAAAGTAATTTTTTGGGTCGCGGCCAACCGAGATAAATGTTTCTTTTAAATTCCCTGCTTCGTAGATAAAGGGATAGCCCGTCGATATACCTACAATTTTATCTTGGTCAAAAGCTACAACTAAAATGGCATCGTTTATAGTAAGAAACTTTTTTAGATGCTGCTTTTCATTTTCCAAACTTCCTTCGTATAGAAACGGATATTCGGAAAAAACTTCAATTCTGAGCTCTGCAAGTTTTGGAAGAAGAGGATGTATTTCACGACCTGTCAAGGCAGTAATTTTGATGTCTGACATGCGAAACTCATGTTTTTTGTTTTCAGTATACCTATCGAAATTTAAACTTCAACTGAAGTGATATTCGTCTCAAGGACGTCGTTTGTTTTATCATCAGCGCCGAAAAAACCCGTCCTAAAGAACGGGTTTTTTCGGTTGAGATCGTTGCATAACTCAAGCTTGATGTCGTTTTGGAGCCTTGATTGAGTTATTCAACGGCCTCTATTTGATCGTTTGCTATATGAATTGCTGGTGGAATAACTCTTTTTAACCTTATTAGGAGAAGGTTTATTACGATTATGTGCGCTAAATCTTTTTTGAATAGGCTGTGGAATGATTGATGAATCTGGTTCGTACCCGGGAATCAAAACTCTTGGCAAATCACGCCCGATAAGAAGTTCTATATCTTTCAGTAGTTTGTGTTCATCGACACACACCAATGATACAGCCTCTCCTTTGTAACCAGCTCGACCAGTACGGCCGATTCGATGAACGTAATCTTCAGACACATTTGGTAACTCGAAGTTTACAACGTGCGGCAACTGATCGATATCAAGACCTCGCGCTGCGATATCAGTTGCAACAAGAACACGCACATCATTCTCTTTAAAGCGGGCTAATGCTTGTGTACGCGCTCCCTGGCTCTTGTTGCCATGAATTGCAACTGCGCTAATCCCGTCTTTTTCAAGTTGTTGAGTTAGGCGGTTTGCTCCGTGCTTAGTACGAGTAAAAACGAGTACCTGTTTCCAGCTCTGCGATTCAATCAGGTGAGACAATAGTTTTTGTTTTTTTTCACGGTCAACAGGATGAATCAGTTGCTCCACCTGTTCCGAAGTGTTATTGCAGCGGGCAACTTCTATCATGATCGGTGTATTTAGCAAGCTGCCTGCAAGTTTTTTGATATCATTAGAAAAAGTTGCCGAAAACAGTAGATTTTGTCGTTTTTTTGGCAACAGAGAGAGAATCTTGCGGACAGCGTGAAGAAATCCCATATCCAGCATACGGTCGGCTTCGTCGAGTACCAAGATATCGACCTTAGAAAGGTCTATATTTTTTTGCTCAACATGATCTAGTAAGCGGCCGGGTGTGGCGACTAGAATATCGACGCCATTACGCAGCGCAGCAATCTGTGGATTAATATTGACTCCACCGAAAATCACAGTAGATTTTAAGGATAGATATTTCCCATAAACCTCGATGCTTTCGCTCACCTGAGCAGCTAGTTCGCGTGTTGGAGTAAGGATGAGTGCGCGCACAGGACGTTGCTTTTGGCTTTGTACTTGTGTACTTAAACGTTGTAGTAAAGGGAGGGTAAAGCCAGCGGTTTTACCGGTACCAGTTTGTGCACCACCCATGATATCATGCCCTTTAAGGATGAGTGGAATGGCTTGAAGTTGGATGGAGGTGGGTTCGCTATAACCTTGCTCGGAAACAGCACGAACTAGTTCGGCTACTAAGCCGAGAGATTCAAATGACATGTGGGATGCTCCATTGATTGATTTGGGTCGAATCGTATTCTGTTTATTCAACCAAAACTTTTTATTTATAATAGTATATTAGTTGCAGTTGCGATATCTGCTTTGTTTAATAACAACTTGCATTTTGGGCTTAAGTGGCGTAGGTGTAATTTTTTACCGACCGATGTATAGCGTTCGGTGATAAATTGAATGGCGTGAATCGCTGAGTGATCACTCACTCGAGAGTGTTGAAAATCAATGATCACCTCTTGCGGATCGTTCTCTATCTCAAACAAGGCCTTGAATTGAGATATAGAACCGAAAAATAAGAGGCCATGCAGCTTATATTCTTTTGCATCATTCTCATTGATTTTTGTATCTGCATCAATATTTTTTGCAGTATTCCATGCAAAGACCAAGGCTGCAATGATCACGCCTGCGACTACAGCAATAGCCAAATTAGTGAAGACTGTTACAACGGTGACCAAGGCGATGATAAAGGCATCAGGCTTGGGAATTTTACGAATAAATTTGAATGTAGTCCACTCAAAGGTCTCGATCACGACCATAAACATTACGCCTACAAGTGCCGCTAAAGGAATCATTTTGATGAGTGGCCAGAGAAAGATAATAAAGACAAAGAGAGTGGTGCTAGCCACAATACCCGCTAATCTACCTCGACCTCCAGAGTTAATGTTAATCATACTCTGGCCGAGCATAGCGCACCCACCCATCCCCTTGAAAAAACCAGAAACGACATTACCAAGTCCTTGAGCAATACACTCTTTGTTGGCACGTCCTCTGGAATGGGTGATTTCGTCAATCAGTGATAAAGTCATGAGGGACTCTGACAAACCGATAATGCACAGTGTGATGGCGTAGGGGACGATGATTTTAAGGGTGGAAAAATTTAAATCAACGTGTAGCCAGGCAAACGTAGGCAGTCCAGAGACTTGGCTCCCACCCATCATGTCGTTAACTACAAGGGTGTCGACATGAAAAAGATGTACAATACCTGTGACAAGAAGAATAGCTACGAGCGCGGAGGGGAGTTTTTTGGTGATTTTGGGTAAAAAATGAGTGACAGCCATTGCCAGGACCACAAGTCCTATCATCAAATACAAAGGATAACCGACGAGCCATTGCATTTCACCATTCACATGCACCTTAAATTGCTCTAATTGCGCCAAGAAAATAACGATCGCTAAGCCATTGACAAAGCCCACCATCACAGGTTTTGGTAAAATACGGATGAGCTTACCCAAGCGCAATACACCCACTATGATTTGAAATAGGCCGGTTAACACAACGGTGGCAAATAAGTATTCGACCCCATGCTGGCTAACTAAAGAGACAATCACAACAGCCATTGCTCCCGTAGCGCCAGAGATCATGCCCGGTCTGCCGCCAAACAAAGCGGTAATTAAGCACATAAAGAATGCAGAATAAAGCCCAACTAGCGGATCGAGGTGTGCAACGAGTGCAAATGCAATAGATTCGGGAATGAGAGCTAAGGCAACGGTGAGACCTGAGAAAAAATCAATGCTCCATGTGCCGGCGGAGGGCATTAAGAAATTTTTTATATTGCGTATCATTATTTTCCAATTTGAATGGAATAGTGTAATTAAAATAAAAAAAAATAACAATATTAAAATGTG
>JAJACO010000096.1 GCA_022601475.1 Chlamydiales bacterium | reverse complement strand
TTTGTTATATTTTGACCAGTCACGTCTGTGGCTCATGGGGTGTTCTCCTTTTTTTAGTCGAAAAGAGCTTACCCCATGGTTTTTTCTTCTATCAAGTCTCAATTTTGATTTTGCTGCTTTTTTTAAGATCAATCATCTCGTGAATTAGGCAATACCCCCAAGTTCCTCCAACCCTGAACGGATACCCTTGTTATAATCTATACAATATGATAGGATGCTTTCAAATAAATTAAAAGGATTTTTAATGTCTATTGAAAGCAGTACTGCAATAAATAATTTTGAAAACGAAATTATTCGCCTGTCTCAGGAACCATATATCGATTCTAACATAAACGAGGCCATAACAACACTCGTTACCAACAATTTAGAACTAATTAATTCTTCAAAAAATACTGGAATTAAAACTGCACTTGTTACATTAAGCGCTCGGTTTCAAGATATTAATACTGATAACTCTGTCTTTTTTAAAGAACTTGCAGAAAATATAACGGTATCTAAAAAGCGCTCAAGAGCCGAGGTTTTTCAAAATGATTCGTCAAAATACAGTTCTGCTTCTAAAAAATCTAAAATAGATATATCTACTCAAACACCCTCTGAATTATTGAATATCCCAAAAGAAATTGAAGGGTTAACAGCTAATATTATTGCTAGAAAAGAGCAAGGACAAATTATCGAGCTACTGGACGACCTTAAAGGTTATATTTGTGCATTAAATAAAAATGACTCCAAACCTATACAGATAGATGCCGGAACAGAGCGGGTAGAGGTCAGCAAGGTACTTCACGAACTTGAAGCCGATATTAATACTCCAGATGAAGACGGTAGGACACCTCTACATAAAGCCATTTATAGCCATGACGTAGAGGCTATCAAGATATTTTACAAACTTGGAGCTGATATTAACATCTCAGATAAATACGGTCATACACCTGTACATGCAGCTGCTCAAACAGATCACGTAGAGTCTATCGAGACACTTTTCAAACTTGGAGCTAATATTGACACTCTAGATAAATACGGTTGCACACCTCTATATGAGGCTGTTTCTTGCCTACAATGGCAGTCTTTTAAGCTACTTCTTAAACTTGGAGCTGATGTCAAGAATCTAAATAAAGAGGAACTTACACGTACGCTCGTTTTTAGGCTCGTTAATCATATATACAACAACGATCAAGAGAAGCTTCAATTAATAAAGCTTATCATCAAATTGATTGATCTTGGAGCCGATATGAATGTGAAAGAGGCATCCCAATCTGCTCTAGATCTACTGATAGAAAAGGAAAACCAGATACAGAGATACAGAGAAAGAGGTATAGAGGTTCCAGATAAAGAAGGTTTGGAACCTATCCTCAAGCGAATCATTTCTAAACTGAAATAAGGACTTTAGTTAACCTAGGATATATTTTTAACTAACATAAAACCAATATCTTATGATATGACAAGACAAGCTTAGAGAGTTTTTTTTGTCTTGATGACCCATTATTTTGTACATAGACAGATGTTTTGTATGACGAACATAAAAGTATTTAGAGGGCGTTGATCGCATCCCACATCTTGGAAACATCCGTAATGGGCTCTAGGCACCGATCTTTATAACAGATATAAAGAGTGGTTTTACCCTCAACCGGCGGTTGAGTGCGACACGCCGGCACAAGATCGCGTAGTTCCTCATCCTTCTCCCGACGCCAGATAACCACTTTATGCGGAATAAAGTGGCCGCCAAGCATTTTGGAGATCTCATCTTTGAGTTCTTCCTGCTCATTGAGTGAAATGGTAATCGTAGGCGCATTTTGATCATAGTAACGTTGCAAAGCCATTAAATGATAACACGCCCCCGGAGGATAGAGATCGATGTGTTCTTTAGCAGCTTTTAGAATATCTAAAGCTTCTTCTAAATAATTTTGAGCACCTGTGATTTGAAAAAGACGAAGCAAGTTTTCTGCATGCACAGCATTGCCCGAAGGCTCAGCGCCATCATAAAATTCTGTACGACGAAGGATAATATTGGGATCTTTTCCATTGGTAAGATGATACGCCCCCGTCTCCGCCTTAAACTCTGTTTGCAGGGTGTGCGCAAGAGTGAGGGCAAATTCAAGCCATCTAGAACCTCTATCTGCCTCAAATAGAGAGAGTAGTCCTTGAATTAAAAAAGCGTGATCATCCAAACACCCATCAAAACGGGCTTCTCCCTCGCGCCACCGTCTAAGCAGCGTTCCATCTACCCACAGATTTTCGTGAATAAATTCTGCAGCTGTCTGAGCGACATCAAGATAATGAGAATGATTTAATACGCGTCCCGCTTCTGCAAAGGCGTAGATCATCAATCCATTCCAAGCTGTAAGGATCTTATCATCTTTTGGAGGATGCTCTCTCTCTTCACGAACAGCCCAAAGTTTAGCTCTCATCTCATCTAATGCTTGTTTAAACAAGATCGGATCCATACGATGGTGGCTCGCAAACTCCTCTAAGCTCTGTTTCATATGCAAAACAGAACGTCCCTCAAAATTGCCGTGAGGAGCCACCGAGTAATATTCACAAAATAAAGGTGCCTCTTGCCCTAAAATCATATGGAGCTCATCTAGAGACCAAGTATAAAAACGTCCCTCATGCCCCTCTGAATCGGCATCCTCAGCAGAATAAAATCCCCCTTGCGGATGGCGCATATCTCGCTCTACATAGGTTAAAATCTGATCTGCGATTTCTCGATAAGCTCGATTTCTTGTGTATTCCCACGTCTCTAAAAAGGCGCGCGTTAAAATAGCATTGTCATAGAGCATTTTTTCAAAGTGAGGAATAATCCACTTCTCATCAATACTATAGCGAGAAAATCCTCCGCCTAAATGATCGTAAATTCCCCCGCGATGCATCATTTCAAGCGTGCGCTCTACATAAAATAGGGCGCGACTATCAGCAGATGTGCGCACTTGACGTAAGAGAAAACAAATCTGAAATCCAATCGGAAATTTAGGAGCCCCTTTTGTACCCCCATAAACAGGATCCGCTGTTTTAAATAAAAGATCGGCACCTTCACTGATTTTTTCTTTTTCAGGCAAGTCCTGCCCTTGCAGATGTTGATTATTTGCAAAGACATCCACGATCTTCCCCGCCTGGGAAACCACGTTGTCTCTCTCGTCCACATCTTCCCAAATTTGACGAATCCGCAGCACTAGCTGCTTCATCCCTAAAAAGCCACGTGTCGCATCTGCAGGCAGATAGGTTGCTGCAAAAAAGGGAAGTAATTCGGGTGTTAAAACAAGATTGAGGGGCCACCCAGCTCCCCCTGACATCATCGCTTGTGCAAATTCCATATAGAGACTGTCCACCTCGGGCAGCTCTTCGCGATCTACCTTAATATTGATGAAAGTGTCATTCATCAACTGTGCCACCTCTATACTTTGAAATGATTCCGATTCCATCACATGACACCAGTGACAGGTGGCGTATCCTACAGAGAGAAAAATGGGTTTGTCTTGCTCTTTTGCAATTTTAAACGCCTCCTCCGACCAAGGATACCAATCCACTGGATTATGCGCATGCTGCAGCAAATAGGGGGATTTTTCATGAATCAATCGATTTGTGTATAGAGGGTGCGACATAATCCAAAAGCTCGAATATTTCTACTGCTTTTTTTATTTTATCCAAAAATAGATTAGTTTGAAACCCTAGATGACTGACTCTTTATATCCAATAGGATAACAGAAAAAAAACCTATTAAAATGAACACTGTCGATAAAATCATATTTCCTTCTCGGTAAGGCCACAACGCTTTGAGTCCGCCAATCATAAACCCAACTAGCAAAGCCAAAGTTATTTGCCTAAAATAAGCGAGTAAAAAACTCACAGCTCTTGCAAAAAGAACAAATCCCAATGAAACACCCAGTCCAACCCCCAACAAAATCTTAAGTGCTCCAGGAGCCGAAGGCTGAGCTAAAGCAAAGAGCATCAAAGGGTAAACACCCATCAGCTGCAAAATCAAACTTCCCGAAATTCCCGGCAAAAGCATTGCACAAGCTCCTAACATCGAAGAGAATAAAATCCAAAAAAAGCTATTATCTACTAACCGCACTTCTGGAAGAGAGGTCAGAAACAAAGAGATGCAAACTCCTACAAATAAAGCAGTCGAGTTAGGAAGGCGTTGTATTGAAGCTTTTTTCCCGCAGCTAAAAGCAGAGGCAACAACACAGCCAAAAAAAAGAGCATATAGAGGTGCTTTGTGATGAAGTATAAGAAAATAAATCAACTTAGAACAAAAGACAACCGCTGTGGCAATGCCAGCACCAAGCGGCAGTAAAAAAGCCCATGAAACCTTCTTAAGAGATTGAAGCTGAAGTGTTTTTATACCTATAAGCAAATCATCATAAATGCCGGTTATGAAGGCAATGGTACCACCTGAGATGCCGGGAATCAAATCTGCAATTCCCATCAATACACCTACGAAAAATAGCTTGAATTTTGTCATTTAAAAAAGACCTAAGGATCGAGCAATGAACCATCCAGCTAGAATTGCAAGCACAGAAGCTCCCACCCAAACAAGATTGGGCAGCCATTTCACTTCTCCTCCAGGAGATCCGCGCACCTCAAGAGAACCTAGCCCAAGAGAAAAATCGGAAGAAGATGACTTATCATTCAGTACTTGAAGGACATATGGATATTGCTTAAACAATTCATTGGGATCGAGTTCTAAAAAATGGACATACTTATTGATAAACCCTTGGGCATACACAGGTGAGATTAATTTTCCGAAATGCCCTTCTTCGATCGCTTGTAAATATGCAAGTCGAATAGAGGTGAAATTTTCAACCTCTTTTAGAGTAAGGCCTTTATTTTCGCGGCTTTTTTGAATGAAAGATCCTAACTGAATCAGTTCGTTATGCATATAAATTCCTTTACTGAACACTTGTTTTATAACTAGCCATTATTCGTCCGGAAGCCAGTTTTGGACAAGAGGATTGTGAAGGATGCATTGAACCAACTAATAATCTGAGATCGTTGCATAACTCAAGCTTGCATCCGTTTTGGGGTCCTTTAGTCCCGTGCCTGACTCCTTAGTGTTTGTGATGAGCTGGAAGCTCCGTTGATTTAGGTGGGCGAAAAAAAAAGGCTAAGCCTATAAATAAGGTAAAGCTTAAAGCTGCAAGGTAACACATCTCCAAAAAAGTCTCTGTATACGCCTGATCCCTAACCATAAAATAGGTAAACGCATCTGCATGAAGCCCCGTTAAACCTAAATGCTCCCGGAGTGCCTGGTAATAAATTTTAAACTGCGGGTTTGAGGGAATCACACTCTCAACATAACGACTCTGAAAAAAATTTTCTCGAAGAGTAAAATAGGTAGTGTTTAACGCAATACCGCCACTGATAAACAGCATGCGCACAAAACTAAACACCCCCGCAGCGCTTGGCATTTTACTCTCTGGAATACCCGCCAAACTAATGGTAATTAACGGGACGAAAAAAAAAGCAAATCCCACTCCTTGAAACAAACGAGGCCAAGCAAGATTTGAAAAAGGCGTCCAAATGCTTAGGTAAGCCATATAAAAAAATGAGAGACTCATACAAACAAAGCCGATGCTGATCCAAATTCGCAAATCCATTATATGCAGATACCTACCAACAAGAGGGAAAAAGATAACGCCCCCCACCCCAAATAGTGCAATGGAATAGCCTGCCCAAAGGGGGGTATATCCCAGCTGCGCTTGCACCCAGTTGGGCCCCACAACCAAACTACCTAAAGCTAGCATGACCGACATGCCAATCACAATCGATCCTAAAGAAAAATTCCAACTTTTAAAAAAGGAGAGGTCTACCACAGGAGCGTGATGATAGTGCTCCCAAACAAGAAAAAAAGACAATCCAATCACAGTTATAATCAATAAGGCGACAATAAAGCCCGATCTAAACCAATCATCATCCGTCCCTCTATCAAGCATCACCTGAAAAGCACCAACAGTGATCACAAGCAGAGCGATGCCCACTCCATCCATGGGGAGCTTTTTTCTTACACTCTCAAAATTAAAGAGCAAAATCAGAGTGATTAAACCTATAAGAATTCCCAAAGGTACGTTGATATTAAAAATCCATCTCCAGTTAATATTCCCCGTGATCCACCCTCCAACTACAGGACCCATCGCTGGTCCTACCATGACAACAAGTCCCCAAATTCCTATCGCAAGGTTTTTTTTCTGTGGAAGAAGCATCAGTAAGAGCGCTTGAGAAAGAGGAATTAGAGATCCCGACACAAGCCCTTGTCCAACACGAAAAAACAAAAGCATCTCAAAGCTTTGCGCCTGTCCACATAAAAAAGACATGATGGCAAATAAAATGGCTGAAATACTAAATAAACGAATCCGTCCAACTAAACTTGTGAGCCAACCGGTTAAGGGAATAGAGATCGCATTTGCAACTGTGTAGGAGGTGATCACCCAAGTTCCGTTATCTAGAGAGACGCCTAACTCTCCTGATATTGTAGGGATTGCTACGTTGGCAATGAACTGATCTAGGGTAATTAGAAGAGTTCCAAATGCTACGAAAAAGATGGCAACGACCAACTTAAAACCCATCAGAGGTTGAGGGTGTGGAATGGCAAGAGAGGGACTACTCATTTATCTGTTTAGGGTACTGATTATTTGCAATCAGCTCTTCTATCACAGGATCGATCGCCTCCATCTCTTCTCTTTGCTTCTGGTAAATGGGTGTAGTATAAAGTGGCTCTTTTGTTGCCACTTGAGAGAGCATTTTTCCGTCGGTAGAGTGCACATCCACCGTCACGCGCATCGATAGACCGAGAAAAAGAGGATGCTCGCGAATTTCTTTTGGATCAATACTCACCCGCACAGGCACTCTTTGAATGATTTTGATCCAATTGCCTGAGGCATTTTCTGGAGGCAAAAGAGAAAAAGCGTTCCCACTGCCAGGCTGAAAACCCACAATTTTGCCGTGATATTCTACACTATCTCCATAGATATCTGCTTTAAAACTCACCGGTTGATCGATGCGCACAGCGCGCAGTTTTGTCTCTTTATAGTTAGCCTCCACCCAAATGTAGTCTAAGGGAACTATGTAGAGGAGTGTATCTCCAATACTCACCTGATCTCCCACCTGCGCCGATCTTTTGGCAATATAGCCGGTGGCAGGAGCCCAAATTTGACACCTGATTAAATTTAGATAGCCTTGCCGCACATTCCAAGCAGCTTCTTGTACTCGGGGATGCGTTTTAACTGTGGTTCCCTCAATTAACACGTTGGAGGCTTCATACTCCTTTTCTGCCAAAGCGAGTGCTGAGGCTGCAACAAGAACGGCTGTTTGATAGGTTTCAAATTCCTCTAAAGAGACCGCACCTGTTTTTACAAGCGGAACACGGTGTTCAAGATCAAGCTCGGCCTGACGCAGCTCTGCGGCTTTAAGAACCACTTCTGCTTCTTTGGCTTCAACATCTTGAAAAAGCGCTGCCACCTCTCGCACTGTATTAGATAGTATTTTTTTTAATTCTTCTAGTCGAATTTCATGATCTGTGCGATCAAGCTCGATCACCAGCTGCCCTTGCTCCACAAGATCTGTATCGTCTGCGTAGATCGCTTTTACTCCCGCAGAGACCTGGGGGGTTAACATCACTTCATTGCCATGCACATACGCATCTTCTGTGTACACATAAAAGCGCCCTATAAAAAGCCAAAATAAAAACCAAACAAGGCCTGCAATTAAAAAAACAGAAGCTAAAATCATCAACCAACGATTCCGTTTTTTGTGATTGGATGTCTCTTCAGATGCAGTCATAATACCCCCCTCCAATCGCACGAATGAGCTCCACAGCTGCCTGGTATCGATTCAGCTTCACCTGAATTTCTAAATCTTGCAAGCCGAGCACGTTCTCTATCGAATTGAGAACCGCAATTTTATTGCTGATCCCATTTTCAAATTTTTGCTGAGTTAATTGAAATAAGCTTTGCGCATCTTGAATGGCGTGCAGCAGATTGCGCTCTCTTAAATCTGCTGTTTTAAGATGAGCAAAAGCGTCGCTCACCTGCCGCACTGCCACTAATACTGTTTGGTTATAGCTTTCAATCGCCATTTCTAAAGTTTCTTGAGCCACTCCCAATTGTGCTTTTAATTTTCCCGCGGTAAATAAAGGGAGTAATCCCAAAGCATCGGCCACTCCATAAAAGGCCTTACCTGTAAATAAGTCTGCAAGGTGAATGCTTTGCAAAGAGGCCAGCCCAATCAGATCGATGCTTGGATAAAATTGAGCGCGCGCCACCTTTACATCATAACAAGACGCCTCAATAAGCCACTTTTGGGCTGTGATATCAGGTCTTCTTGCCAGTAAATCCAAAGATAGACTGCACGGCAGCGGAAAGGCTCCCTCAAAATGTGCAGAAGGAGCCACCTCTAGCTCTCCGCTCACTCCACACAAACAAGCCACATTGCCAACAAGGGCTGCTAAGGTGTTTTTATTGACTTGGATCTCTCCTCTTAGCTGCTCATAAAAATCCTTTAAAAGCTGCACCTCTGTATCTGTTTCGTATAAGCGGTATTCAGAAATAATTCCTCGGTCAAATTGCTGTTTAAGGAGGGTGTAGAGCTCTTCGCGCGCTTCAATACGCTCCTTTGTAACTTCCAGTTGCGCCAAATTCATCTGCAAATTGAAATACACAGATGCAATGGAGGTGGAAAGAAGAAGTTTTACCTCTTCATAATCTGCTGCCTGCGCCTTCATTTCGTCGAGAGCTGCGTAGTAGCGAGAGCGGTTTTTTTGCCAAATATCCAACTCGTAAACAGAAGAGGCTAAACCGATTGTTGTTTCGGTAAAAAGAGAGGGCTTCCCTGTAAAAAAATCTGTTCCAAAGTGACTCACCTCTTCTCTTTGCACATTTGCAAACCCAGAAATATGCGGCAAAAGCGCCGAGCGTTCAATCTTCGCCTCTTGACAAGCAAGTCGCACGCGCGCTTCTGCGATTTTAATGGTTGGGT
The DNA here is from genome assembly GCA_022601475.1 of Chlamydiales bacterium. GTDB lineage: Bacteria > Chlamydiota > Chlamydiia > Chlamydiales > JAAKFR01 > JAJACO01. The sequence continues at coordinate 11,764 of JAJACO010000096.1, read as the reverse complement.
GGCAAGCTAAACTCAATTCAATGAAGGTATTGAGCTGTGCATCTTGAAAAAAAATCCACCAAGCTTGACCACACAATTCTCCATCAACTACAGAACTTGAGTTAAACGCCTCTTGCACCTGCTGGCAAAAATTTGTTTGGCTTAAGTCATAAACAGCTGATCTTGGGCATCTTGCGCAACATCCATACAGAAGCACACACCCCATTAACCCCCCTACTATAAACACTTTCGGACGCCAATTCATCGTACAATCACTTGTTTATTTTCTAAAACAATGCAAGAATGGTGCCATGACAAGCTTCGTAATCCAAATCAATCTCAATCTTGCGGCCAAGCTCAAACAGGGGCTTCAAGAGCAAGATTTTGTTCTCTCCCAACCCAACTACACCCTCTTTCAAGGAAAAAAGCCTGGTGTTACCTGCACACTCTACACCTCGGGCAAGCTCATGGTGCAAGGGAAAAACCAAGCGGATTTTATCCAGTTCTATCTTGAACCTGAAATACTTAAAACTTTTAGCTACGGGTATGAAGAGCAAGATATTGATTTGAGGCCGCATATTGGCATTGATGAATCAGGCAAGGGGGACTTTTTTGGACCTCTTTGTATTGCAGGTGTCTATGCAGACGAAACCTCTATTCCAAAGCTCTCGAAACTGGGGGTGAAAGATTCTAAAAAGCTCAACGATCCCTTAATTCTAAAAATCGCACAAAAAATCCGCAAAGAGTATCTCTATCACATCGTTCGCATCGGGCCCGAGCGTTACAATGAATTATATGAAAAATTTGGGAACCTCAACCTTCTTCTCGGGTGGGGACACGCCACCGCAATTGAAAATCTGATCGACCAATCAGGATGTGAGCGTGTCATTATCGATCAATTCGCTGCAGAACATGTCGTCGAGAACGCCCTTAAAAGAAAAAAGAAAAAGGCACTTCTCACTCAAAGAACCAAAGCCGAAGAAGATTTAGTCGTGGCTGCTGCCTCTATTTTAGCAAGAGCTGCTTTTCTTGAAGGTCTTGTACAGCTCGAAAAAAAATGGGAAATTCAACTTCCCAAGGGGGCGAGCCAAAAAACAATCTTAGCCGGCAAAAAATTTGTCTCTCAAAACAGCTCTGCTCTTTTAGGATCTGTAGCTAAACTTCACTTTAAAACTAGTCAGGTAGTCTTAGATATATGAAAAAAACCCTCCTCTTGATCATTTTTTGCATCTTTGCTCTTTTTGGAATTGGGTATACCTACCTAGGATTTCAACAGAGGGCTACCCAAGGGTGGTTTCTCGATTTCCAAGAGGCCAATAGCATCGAGGTGCTCTATAAAAACAAACCCTACACCCTAAATTTAGAGCAGCAAAAAAAACTATGCGCTCTTTTAAATGATTCTAAAAAAATCAAAATTTCCAAACACCCTTCTCATACAGAGATCCAAGAGATACGCATCTTTTTGTTCAACGAGCAGCAACCTATAACACTGATTCCCATAAACAAAGAAAATTCTCTCTTTACAGTTTCAAGATGGAAGCCTATATATCTTTTGCAAATCCAAGAACCTGATAAAATGAAACTCTTATTAAAAACGACATACGACTCTGTTCCATGAAAAAAACACTGCTGACCTTTCTACTCATTCCTCTCTCTATTTTTGCACAAAACTGGCAAGACTGGGACGATGACTTTTTCGAAATGGAAAACAACCCCCCTCCCCTTTTTCCCTTTTCTGTCAGCGGAAGTTATCTCAACGTACAAAAAGCGCGCTTTAGAACTCCCGGGTTTAGCGATAGCAATCTGAAATACGCGCAATGGGATACAGCCCTTGCCTATACACACCCTTTTAGTAACACGTGCGGCCTGATCTTTGGCGCTGGTTGGGTGGGCACCGAAGTCGATATGAAAAACAACCCCGAGTTTAACGAAACAATTTTTAACTATGTCAATCTCTCCTTTGGAGGATTTACGCAAATTCTTCCCTCATGGAACTGGACCCTAACGCTTAGCGCATTTTTTGATACTGTTGAGTTTTCTTTAATAGACTACACCCTCTACCAAGGTGTGCTATGGACTCGTTATGATCTTTGCAAATGGATAGAGCTTGACTGTGGCGCCATTGTAGAAGTGGGTTTGGACAAAGAAAAAGTGTGGCCCATTTTAGGGTTTGTGTACATTCCTTGTGAAAAATGGCGTATCAACGCCGTCTACCCTATTAATGTTTCTGTTGAATACGACTGGAAAAAACATCTCACAGCAGCAGCCTCACTCCGTTTTTTACGCAATCGACACCGATTGAAGGATGATGAGCCTAATTCACGAGGCATCTTTGAGTATCGTACAACAGGGGCTGAAGCGGACCTCACCTATACACCTTTTGAAAGAGTGCTTATGAAGGGTTTTGTAGGATCTACACTAGACGGTGATTTAAAGGTGAGCAATCGAAATAATAAGCACTCGACCCACTACAAGTTTTACGGATCTTTTTATGCGGGCGCGAGTGCTGTTATCAGCTTTTAAAAGCTTACTTCTTAAGGTTGCAAGAAGCTATTAGCCTGAATAGATAGATGCACCAAATACCAGCCAAACCAACAAGTGCATAAATAATACGACTAATGGCTGCAGATGAGCCGCCGAAAATAGCATTAATCACATTGACCTGAAAAAATCCAACCATTCCCCAATTCAAAGCACCAATAATGACCAAAAGTAAAGCGATCCAATGTATAACTCTCATTTTTCCTCCTCAATTTGAATGAAAGACGTAACTATCATTGCTAACACCTCAAACTTTTATTAGCAAATATTTTTTTAAAGCCTCTTCAACCTGTGGATATTGAAATTGATATCCAGAGTCTAGCAACACTTTGGGTAAAACACGCGTACTTGCCAAAAAAATATCCGCCCCCGAACCAAAAAGCATCGAAAGGGCAAATTTAGGGACCGGAACTATTGTGGGGCGATTAAGAAGATGGCCTAAAATATGTGTAAACTCTTTATTCGATAAGCTACCGGGCGCCACAAAATTCACAGCTCCTTTGATTTCTGGATGCTCGATGAGGTGTTGTAAAGCTCCTCCCACATCCTCCATCGCAATCCAACTCATGAACTGCTCGCCTGAACCTAGAACACCCCCCATTCCCATACGAAATGCCTTATCTAACTGCTTCAGCGCTCCTCCATCAGAGCCCAAAACCGTTCCAAAACGAGCAAAAGTAACGCGCACTCCCCTGTCACACAACTTCTCTGGAATCGCTTCCCATTCTCGACAAAGCTCTGCTAAATAACCATGCCCCGGAGCACTGGATTCACTCAACTCTTCATCTCCCCTATCTCCGTAGTATCCAATAGCCGAAGCGCCAATATATAACTTAGGAAGAGAGTTTAATTGAAGCAGTGTATTGCAAAGAAATTCGGTAGAAATCAAGCGACTACTGCGAATCTGATCCATTTTTTTTTGGTTCCAGCGTCCCAAAATACTCTCTCCACAAAGATTGATCACTACATCAGCTCCCTCTAAAATAGAAGGGTCAATTTGTTTTGACTCAGGATCCCAAAAATGCACACTCGGTTGCTCTGTGCTCCTTGAGAGCAGGATCAAATCATGCTCTTTAAAGTAAGTCCTTAAATGCGACCCAACAAATCCGCTGCTTCCGGCAATAATAATTTTCATTTCATACTCCTTATTGATATGAGGTTGAATTTTATCTAAAAGCCGAGTATGATTCCAACTTTTCCGTATATAAAAATTGATTTTCAAATGTCAGACCTAAACAAAGAAACTGTTAAAGCCCTCGGCAAGCTCTGTCGTATTGAGCTAAACGAAGAAGAAATCTCCTCTTTGAGCGCCGATTTAAAGCGTGTTTTAGATTATGTAGAGCTTTTGCAAGAAGTAGATATGAGCCATCTCATCCCCTTTAGCCACGTAGAAGAACAAGGTATCAGCTCCCTGCGCAATGATGAGATCGCTATAAGACTGACGCGCGAAGAGTTTTTGGCTAACGCCCCCGATCAGGTGGGAGGAATGATTCGAGTTCCCCCTGTAATTAAACAACCCTCTTAAACGGTAATATGTATAAATTATCAGCACATGCACAACATCAACTCTTTTTGGATGGAAAAGTTTCTGCCGAAGAGCTCGCTCGCTATTATCTTAAAAGAATCGAACGCTTTGACCCCAAAGTAGGAGCCTTTCTCTCTGTTCTAGATGAGCGCGTTCTTGTGCAAGCACGTAAGCTCGACGAAAAAAAAGCGCTCGGCAAAAAATTGGGACGTCTAGCAGGCGTCTGCATTGGCATCAAAGATAATATTCATATCAAAGGAGCCCTCACCACCTGTGGTTCAAAATTTTTAACCAACTACCGTGCCGTTTTTGATGCCACTGCGACCCAACTACTGGAACAAGAAGATGCGCTTTTGATAGGCAAAACCAATCTCGATGAATTTGCAATGGGCTCCTCTAACGAAAATTCCGCCCTTCGAAAAACTTACAACCCTTGGAAGCTAGATTGCGTACCAGGTGGTTCCTCTGGAGGTTCTACAGCTGCAGTGGCTGCTCGTCTTTGTCCTATTACTCTCGGTTCTGACACAGGAGGTTCTGTGCGACAACCGGCAGCTTTTTGTGGAGTTGTGGGATATAAGCCCACCTACGGACGTGTGTCGCGTTACGGACTTGTCGCTTTTGCTTCATCCCTGGACCAAATAGGTCCCATTGCCACCTGCACAGAAGACATCGCCATGCTCATGGAAGTACTCGGAGCGCACGATCCACACGACGCCACTTCTCTACCCATTCATCGTGACAACTACCTCTCTCAATTAAGCTGCGATGTCAAGAATAAACGCATTGGAGTACCATGGCACTTCTTAGAAACTCTTCAAGGCGAAGCTAAAGAAAAATTTCTACAATCTATCGATGTAATGAAAGAGCTCGGATGCACGCTTGTCGATATAGACCTCGGCACGCTTAAATACGCCCTTGCCACTTACTATATCCTCGCAACCGCAGAAGCTTCTACCAACTTGGCTCGTTTTGATGGAGTCCGTTATGGACAACGCTCTTCGAGAGCAGAAACATTAGACCAAGTTTATGACTATTCTCGCACAGAGGGGTTTGGACCAGAAGTCAAAAAACGGATTCTTCTCGGTACATATGTTCTTTCATCCGGACACCAACATTCCTATTACAAGCAGGCAGCTAAAGTACGGGTTAAAATTACTGAAGAATACATCAAGGCATTTGAACAATGCGACGTAGTAGCTACGCCCGTTTCTCCGATTGCAGCCTTCCCTATGGGGGCAATCCAAGATCCCCTAGAGATGTATTTACAAGACATTTTTACAATTGGAGCGAATCTTGCAAAACTGCCGGCTATCTCCATCCCTTGTGGCTTTAATTCCGATCAAAAACCCTTTGGCTTTCAGTTAACAGGAGCAAAAAGAGAAGATACACTTGTGTGTAAAATGGGCCACGCCTATGAAAAAGCCGCCCCCTATAGCCAAAAAATCCCCCCTGAATTTGACCTTGAGGCATAACTAATATGGATCCATCTGTTTATTCTGAATGGGAAACGGTCGTTGGACTTGAAATCCACGTGGAGCTCAATACAAAAGCCAAACTCTTTAGTCCCGCACCCAATCGCTTTGGAGATGAGCCCAACACCAACATCTCAGATGTGTGCACAGGCCAACCCGGCACTCTCCCTGTTTTAAACGTCGAGGCAGTACATAAGGCGGTGCTATTTGGATGTGCCGTTGAAGCGCATGTCGCTAAATATAGCCGCTTTGATCGAAAATCGTATTTTTATCCCGATAGCCCCCGTAATTTTCAGATCACGCAATTTGAAATACCCATTGTTGAGGGAGGATCTGTCACAACAGAAATTGATGGCTCGCCTAAAACCTTTGGCATTAACAGAGCGCACCTCGAAGATGATGCCGGCATGCTCAAACACTTTAACAAATTTGCTGGAGTGGACTACAACAGAGCAGGCGTTCCACTCATTGAAATTGTCTCTGAACCGTGTATTTTTTCTGCTAAAGAAGCCGTTGCCTATGCAACAGCCATTAAGGCGATTCTCCAGTATCTCAATGTCTCAGATTGTAATATGGAAGAAGGCTCTTTAAGAATGGATGCGAATATCTCCGTACGCCCCAAAGGCTCCAAAGAGTTGCGCAATAAAATTGAAATTAAAAATCTTAATTCCTTCTCTTTCATGGGGATGGCTATTGATTTTGAATTTAAGCGACAAGTTAAAGAATACCTCACCCATCCCGATCAAGACCCCAATGAAGTGATTGAACAGGCAACCTATCGTTGGGATGTTGAAAAAAAGCAAACCGTACTCATGCGCCGCAAAGAAACCGCAGATGATTACCGCTATTTTATCGAACCTGATCTCCCCCCTCTTATACTAGAAGAAGAATATATCGATAGCCTACGACAAACGCTCCCAGAGCTCCCCTATGCAAGAGAAAAACGATATAAAACAGACTACAACCTAGCCTCTGATGCAGCTCTCATTCTTGTGAATGAAAAAGACTTGGCCGACTACTTTGAACGGGGCTTAAAAGAGTGCTCTAACCCAAAAAATCTATGCAATTGGATGATTGGAGAATTTGCAGGCCGCATCAAAGATAAAGGGCTATGGCAGAGTGACATCCCAGCTGAGAGCATCGGCAAGCTTGTTCGACTCATCGATGAAGGGGTGATTACCGGCAAGATCGCCAAAAAAGTGGCAGATCTCATGATTCAAGACCCAACCAAGGATCCTGCAAAGATTGTTGAGGAACACCCTGAGTTTAAGCCTATGGGCGATGAAAAAGAGTTAGAGCAAATCATTGATCAAGTTCTAAAAGAGAATCAAGCCTCGGTGCAAGACTTCTTGAACGGCAAACAAAAAGCGCTCGCCTTTCTTGTAGGACAAGTGATGAAAGTCACAAAAGGAAAAGCGCACCCAGCTCTTGTAAATAAGATTCTAGCCTCCAAAATGAAGTAAGAGCGTTGAACAACTTAAATTTTTTCAACACAGCTCTTTACAAAATATTTATATTTTAGCTATCTTATCTCGTTTAAATGAAATTTTGATTTAAACGAGATAAAGAAAATTATGCTACCTATACAAAAATATTTAAATACAGCTCCCGCCGATTCTCCTATTGTGTCGAAAAAAGAAGATTTACTCTTGCAAGAAAAACTGCTCAGAATCGCAAGTTTTTTTGACAATCCGCCAATAAAAGAGCCTCAAATAAATTTGCAGAATCATTGTTTTGGCGCTGTTGTCGAAGTAGATGAGCCGGTGTGTTGTGTGCCAAATCTCGAAGCAATAAATAACTTAAGTGAACATGCGATAAAACAATTTTTAAATGCTGTTGAGCAATATGAGGAATTAAGAAATCTCATGTCGCTTAAAAGGTATTCACTGTCAGAACGCTTTGCCGATCAAAAAAGTAATGCTCATCTCTGTGAAATGTTGTCAGGTTTGAGAATAACGGAGGAAGAACAGGCTCAGAGAATGACACCTCTTCATATGGCCATCAATTCGGGATCTAAAGAATTGGTTGCAAATCTGTTACAACTAAATGCGAACGGAGCATCTTTTGTTTCTCTAACGGCTCGCTTTAAAGATCCTGAAACAGGGTTTATACTTTCTCCCACTTCGTTGGCTGTAGCTAGAGGAGAAATTGAATGTTTTGATTTATTGATTCAGTACGCAAAAGAATCACTTAAAATAAATGAGGAGGATATAGCAGGCGTTGGAAATTTGTTACATCTCGCTATTTTACTCGGAAAAACCGAGATGTTAGAACATTTACTTACAAAATATATTGGAAGCACAAAGCGTCTAATCAATCAAAAGCAACAACACCCCTTACTTTTTACTCCAATACATCTTGCTGCAGTTAATGAAAATCTCGAGGCGCTATTTTTGCTAGGAGCTGAAGGGGCCAATCTTGAAAATACCGATCATAAGGGACAAACTCCTTTGCATCACGCTGTGATGAACGAGAACAAGCAAGTTGTAGATCTTTTACTATTTTTTGGAGCTAAGACAACAACAAGAGATCTGCAAGGACAGGATGCTAGGTCCTATCTGCCAAAAAATGCCTTTTTGAACGTAGACGCCATAGAATCTTCGCTATCCAATGCGTATGTAAATGAAAAAGCTCTAAAACAATCTCCCCCCAATTTTTATAAATACCCACCTAAAAATCTGGTTTTTCAAGGGGGAGGAGCAAAAGGTCCCGTCCATATTGGAGGTCTGCATGTACTTGAAAACAGAGGGGTTTTGTCAAATGTTGAAAGAGTTGCTGGGACATCTGCCGGAGCAATTACAGCTACATTTCTTGCCTTAGGATATACTGTCGATGAGATCCAAAAACTGTTGATGAAAACTGAGTTAATCGAATTTCTCGATTTTATGAAACCGAGCAACTCCTGGTCCAAAAATAGTGCGCAATACACAAATATTTCTCATTTTCCAGATATTACTCAACTTGCCGATAGCGTATTAAATCATTCTGGCCTTTGCAAAGGAAAAGTTTTTCGCCGATGGATGGCCAAACTTATTGAGAAAAAAACAGGAATTAAATACTTCACCTTTGGTGATTTAAGAAAATTAGTTAAATCTGGAAACGGAAACTATAAGCATCTTCATGCATTTGCGACTCAAATAAGACCCAAAAAAAAAATTACACATTTTAATTCGGAAGAAAAAAAATGGGATGAGTATATTATTGCTGATACCATCCGCCTCTCTATGGGTATACCAGGCGTATTTGACGCGCAATTTGCGTACTATAGAGATGATGACGGCCATCGTCACTCATATAAGGACAAATTCTATGTGGATGGTGGTGTTATTTATAACCTACCCGTAGAAGCTTTTGATCGGTTGGACTACACGACAACAAAAGTTCTTTCAGAAAAAGAAAAGAAGCGCCCGGTGTTTAATAAGGAAACTCTGGCTTTTTCTCTCTGTGATCCTGACGATGAAAGTGTTGATATAAAGAGATCCAAGCCATCCGAACCATCTAAACTAGGTGTCCTCAGCGATGCTATTGGAACTCGTATGCACGGAGAGAGTATCCTTCGCGAAAGAGTGCCATATAATAAGCATAGAATCATCAAAATCAGTAATATGGGAGTTGGCACACTTGAGTTTAATCTCTCTAAAAAAGGGATGAAAGAGCTAATAGAATCGGGAAAAGAGGATACCGAAGAGTTTTTAGAGGATCAAGGCAAATTCGATGGGATGGCCGTCTCAAAGTTTCTGGAAGAAAAAGATGAACCATTGGCCACCTTGATATCTCGATATAAGGGCAAACTACCTATTAATAAACGAGATGAAAAGGGATACACGGCACTGCAGAGATCTGTACTGAAAAAAGATGCAAAAAGCATAGAATATCTGCTAAACCACCCGTATATGGATCCAAATATAGTAAATGACAAAGACAATAAAATGTCAGCCTTACTTTATGCCATATCTCATCAAAAGATAAGAATCATAAATCTGTTATTAGATAGCCCTTCCATTAATATTAATATCCAAGATGCAAATGGGCAATCGGCTTTGCATTGGGCTCTAAAACGAAGAGACAAGAAGTCACTCGCTATTCTTCTCAAACATCCCGAGATTGATATCAATCTACAGGACCAGAACGGACGCACACCGCTACATTTAGCCTTGGATTGCAACGCTAACGAAATTTTAATGGCACTATTAACAGATCCAAGAATCGATGAAAACACAAAAAATCATAATGACCTTACACCCCTCCAAGAAATTCTAAAGATCATAGAAGATGATATAGAAAAACCTAAAATCTCATACCTCTGGCCAGCACAGCGAGACGTCTCTACATCTCGCAAAGCTGTCCTCCTGATTTTAAAGAAATTCTGCCGTCTATTAGCTTTGAACCCACAAGAATATTTTACAACTGTAGAGTGGAATCAGGTTGTCCTTGAAGATTTATTAGGCGTACTCGCTGCTGTTGAGTCTGATCCAGAATCCGATCACGAAGATATATTAAGAAAATCACTACGGATTTGACATCTTCTTTTGTAATATAAAAGTTGAATTGATACGTGAATTGACATCTTCTCTTCAAGGAAGGGAGGATGTCAATATGCTATCCATACTTCTTCTGGCTTTGAAATCTAGTACAACTCTGTGAGATCGTTGCATAACTCAAGCTAGGTGTCGTTTTGGAGTGATCTCACAAAGCTTGCCTTGATAATTTGATAAGAGCAGCTTTATAATTCAGCTCTGAATCTTCAGGATTATTTTTATAGTCTGCATATCTAGCCTGATCGATTTGTTCTATTTCAACAGAAAACTGCCCCCTAAGAGCTGCTATCCATTTTTCATTTTTGATAAGATAATCATATTTCTCATCACTTGCCAATTTCTCTTCAACACGATTTGCTGCAATAGACAAATCTTCTTCTGTGAGGGAACTACAACGAAAATATAGCATATCATCTACAGCGATAGAAAGTTTGAGCCGGTTCTGAAGCTTGATGATGTAGCCCAAATAAACTTCTATTTCATCAAAAAAACGCAAGCTTAGGATCTTGTTTCGGGCGCATTCCTCTAGTATCTCGATCGCCCAAACGGTATTCACTAAAAACTCCCCTAATTTAGACAGGTCCGAGGAATCGATCTGTGAAAGTTGATGTGCAAGCCCTAAATGAACAATCGAAAGCGCCATCCGATCTCCGCATGTGTCCGCAGCTCCGTCAATCACGCCTTTAAATACGTCAGCAAACTGTTCATCTGCATACGCTTTTTCAATAAAACTCACTGTTTTTTCGACCAAAACTTTCTTTGTATTCTTTCCGGCATTATAGTCTCCAATGTACGAAATTCTATTTAACCAGGCGGTCAATATATTTATATCTATTCGTTGATCGAGACCAGGAAAGGTTGGCACTTCTTTTTCAAGCAGTGTGTACATCCCATTTAATAATTCCTGTAGTGATTTGTCATTGCCTTGTATACGTTCTCTGATTGAATATGAAAATCTAGGACCTTGATACCCTTCGACAGCACTAGCTTCCTGTAAACGCTGTAGAATCGCTTCTGATAACCCCGTATCAGTAAGCTCGACTCTACAATTCTCTGGGAGGTTCAAAACGGTATCCGGTAATCCAACAAGCCTTGGATTATTGCTTAAAGAGAGCTCTTCCAATCGAGTCAGATTCCCAATACTCGCCGGTAATCCTTCTAATTTATTCTCTTCTAAACAGAGGCTCATTAATTTTGTCTGACTTCCGATATTCTCTGGCAATCTTTTTAATTTGTTTTTGCTTAAATTAAGGATTGGCAATTTGCGTAAGCTTCCAATACCCACCGGCAATGCTTTTAATTTGTTAGCGTGCAACCCAAGATCTGTCAGTTTAGTCAGGTTTCCAATACTCTCCGGTAATCTTTTTAATTTGTTAATACTTAAATTGAATCTCTCCAGTTGGCGTAGATTTCCAATATTCTCAGGCAATGCCTCTAATTCGTTACCACCTAAATTAAGATGCTTCAGTTGGTATAGATTTCCAATATTCTCAGGCACTGCTTTTAATTTATTGGCGAATAAATTGAGCTTTGTCAGCCGGGTCAGATCACAAAAATTCTTAGGCACTGTTGTTAATTGGTTTCCGATCAAACTAATTTTTTTTAGCCTGTTCATTAAAATCTTGTAACCAAATATGTCTGGTAAATCACAAGAGTTAATAAAATTAATATTAAGTTCTTTTTTTTTATTAGATTGTGATAAAAAACTT
>JAJACO010000095.1 GCA_022601475.1 Chlamydiales bacterium | reverse complement strand
GCAAAAAGGTTCCAAAACGGATGCAAGCTTGAGTTGTTCAATGGTCTCACACTTCGACCCAAACCAAGTCTCAGATAGTACATTGGTACAGCTAAGTAAGAGATCTCTCAAATGGAGCTAAAGGACCTCAAAACGACATCAAATTTGAGTTATGCAACGATCTCAACACAATGAAGTTAAAGTTTTAATAGGCATTAACTCAGAGAGTTTGGTAATATCTCCTCGTTTTTGAATACGTTAGGTTGATTATGGATTGTTTGTCACAGCTAGCAGCTTGTTTTTCCTTCACATTAGAACAATTAGGATTTTATGAACCTGAACTTAGTATTAATGAAGCAAAAGAGCGATTGAACAAGGAAGGCGCTATATGGAACACCTTTCAATGTGATCGCACAGAGGTTTGGAATGATTTTCTTAGTTCAAATGAGATTAAAGCTCCGCTTTCTCCTCTTATTAATAAAGCAATTGTTCACCTTAAAAGTCAAAATATTCAAAAAGGAGTAGCTGTTGATTTAGGTTGTGGTATAAGTGCTACATCTTTCAATTTATTAGATTGCGGATGGAAAGTGTATGCTGTTGATAGTTCTGCATTGATTATTCAGTCCTTGGAACAAAAAGTGGCTTCTATTGGAAAAAAATGGATTGAGGAAGGAAAGCTTATCCTTGTCAATAAATCTATTGAAGAATTCGAGTACCCAGAAAAAGTTCATCTAATTTCTGCGGTTGATTCTATTCCCTACTGTGATCCTCGTAAAATTAATGATATTTTTCTTAAGGCTAAGAACTCGCTACATTCAGGTGGTATATTTGCTTTTAGCCTTTTTCCTTATGCAGACTTGCCTTTAGTTGATAGCATGCTTAGAATTATGTTTGGAGGTTGGATGACAACAAAAAATGTTATAGAAGCTGTGATGAAATGCATTGATTTCTCTTCTTATTCTATTGCAGAAGAGAAAAGTCCAGATGGAAAGGCAAAGCAGTTTCATGTCTTTGCTCTTGCTTAAATAAATTGAATCATCAAGGCAATCGTTTGATTGATCTAAGTCCATTGTATTCTCCTCTGTTTTGATTATTAAGAAGAATGGTGGTTTGGATTTTTTTAAGTTTTTTTTGAGGCCAGCCCAAATCAATTTTATAGAACTAATGTTGCACTACCTCGCGCTCCAAGGCAATTTACAGACAGAAGCTTGCTTTATCTAGCCGCATGCCCTCTATTTTTTTTAACTGCGCTTGACAATATATCGCAAACATATGAGCATACGTATATACGCATAAACAAATACAGAGGAGCTTAAAAAGATGATGGATTATTATGAACCACCTAAAATCGAACATGTTCAATATGTAGAAAGTAGACAAGCGGTCAAAAGTGCGGAAAGCACCAAAAAAAATGTTAGAGATGCCTATAGCGGAGTCGCAGAATCTAACAATCAGAATGCAAGTTGTGGGAACTCACGCAGTTGCTGTGGAGTTTCTGCTAGGCCGGATGCCAATTATTCGCAAGAGTTAGGCTATAGTAAAGAGGAATTGGATAGTGTTCCTGAAGGATCAGATATGGGGCTTGGATGCGGCAATCCACAGGCTATCGCAGGTCTAAAAAAAGGAGAGACTGTTTTAGATTTAGGAGCTGGAGGAGGTTTTGATGTCTTTTTGGCAGCTCAAAAAGTGGGTTCTACAGGAAAAGTTTATGGGGTAGATATGACTCCCGAAATGTTAAGTAAGGCGCGAGCGAATGCAGTTAGGGATGGCTATCACAATGTCGAATTTCTCCTGGGAGAAATTGAACACCTTCCTCTTCCAAACAACTCTATAGATGTTGTCATCTCCAATTGTGTGATCAATCTATCCACTGATAAAGCTCAAGTCTTTAATGAGACCTTTCGCGTCCTAAAAAATGGAGGGAGAATTGCAATTTCTGATATCGTAGCAAACAAACCCCTACCCCCTGAAATGGTGAATAATCAAGAACTCTACTGCAATTGCATTTCGGGAGCTCTTCCTATAAGTGAACTCAAAGAGATTCTTGCTCAGGCGGGTTTTACTGATATTGTGATTGACACGCAGAAAAATAGTCGTATGTTTATCAAAGATTGGGTTCCTGGAGCAAAAGCAGAAGACTATGTTATTTCAGCAAAGATAATGGCAACCAAGCCCAAGGCGAAACGCTAATGACTCCACAAGATTTTTTTTCTATTCTCTCGGATGAGACGCGTTTGCGTTGTCTTTTGCTCCTTCAAAAGAAAGCAGAGATCTGTGTCTGTGAATTCAGTCATATACTCAATAGCATTCAACCAAAAATATCTCGTCACTTAGCTCACTTACGTAAATCAGGTCTGGTTTCAGATGAGCGTAGGGGACAGTGGGTATACTATCGATTAAATACAAATCTACAAGGATGGGTGCAAAAGATACTTGCAACTATGTTAGAGGATTTTCAGGGGCTTGAGCCTTACTGTTCTGACATAGAAAAAATACATGCTTTTTGTAAAAAGAATCCTTGTGGATGAGCGCTTGACTTTGCTGCCGTTTGATTGATAGGACGCATACAGGTATCGGTTATAGACCTTATGTGGAGGATCTTGGGCCCGAAGAAAAATGACGAGGTGAAGTATTCTTATGCATGATTTTTGTATACGCTTGCCAAAGCGAGGTGTGAATAGCCGAATGCCCGCCATTATCTGCAATGACAATATGTGTCTTTCCCTTAGAATTTGCTTTGAGTAACCGCTTGATATAGAGCTTGTCATCTCGGTTGTAGATCACCTCATCCGGAGTTTGGAAGTAGAGCAAAATTTTGAGTCTTAAAGAGCTAAGAGAGGAGATTGAGTCAATGGGGCGTAAGTTATTTTGGATGTATCTTGTTACATACACCTTTAAACTCTCGGATGACTCTTGCAAATCATTCAACTCATCAATCGACTTTAAGGGTGCATCTAGAATAACAGTACCTTTTTGAATCGCATTCAAAATAGTTTGAGCTGCCTTTGGAGTAATTCCAATTGAGGCGAGTTGTTCTGGATAGCGATTTTGTGCAAGGACACTCAAGGCGTTGATTACAACGCCGCCACCTGCTGAAAAACCATAGAGATTCAGTTTTTTTAAACCTGCATCTACGGTGAGTGTTTTTATTAAGTATAGAAGAGGTGCAAGCTCTTTAATTGTTCCAAAGTGGGTTTGATGCGGATCCTTTGTATAAACAGCGACGCCAGAGTCGGGGAATCGAAAGCCGATCAAGTGGTCAGGGATAATCTTGTGCGAATGAAGGAAGGTGGCAATGCTTTCATCTCCACCTGCTCCATGACAGCAGAGCATGACATCGGCGTTTTGGTTAGTGGACTCACACAAGGTGATTTTCATGTCATATTCAAAAGGATGTTTTTCTAAATAAGGTTTTAGGGTACCCTGTTCAATTCCCCAAGCGGGGGCAAAGAGTAAGAAGATATAGAAACAAAAACGTGTCATCAGTTGAGCATTATAAGGAGTAAACAATGTTAAAGTCATCAAATATGTCTTGGATTACCGTGTCTGACATAAAAAAAGCAAAACAGTTTTTTGTAGAAGTACTTGGTTTTAAAGAGCAAAACTTTCATGAAGACTTTGGCTGGGCCGAGCTTTCTGGCCACGATGAGGGGGGAGCGCGGATTGGACTTGGACAATCTAATCCAAATCAAGAGATGAAGCCGGGTGAAAATGCGATTATTACCATTTCTGTGGATGATATTGAGAAAGTGCGCGCTGAATACCAAAGTAAAGGAGTTAATTTAATTGGTGAGGTGATGGAAGTGCCTGGGCATGTGAAGCTGCAACTTTTTACAGATCAGGATGGGAATAAATTTCAGCTTGTTGAAACCATTTAAGACCGTAGGCCTCACAAGAATGGGTATAAAAAATAGAGAAGCCTCTCTGTCAATGAAAAGATTTGCTTGTTTTTTGATTTTGCTCATTTTTCACACGGGCTTGCACGCAAACGATCCATGGAATGGTGCTGCGTATAAAAAGCACTCCAGCTCCCAAAATTCGGCCGCACATGATCTACTTTTCCATGTTAACTTTCAGGGAAATGAAGCGATTATCGATGTGGGCTGTGGCGATGGTAGAATATCTGCTGAGCTTGCACAACTTGTGCCAGAAGGCGAAGTCATTGGGATTGACAATTCCTCATCAATGATTGCGTTTGCAAAAAGCAATTTCGATGCGCAAAGTTGGCCAAACCTACACTTTGAGCAAATGGATGCGTGTGCACTGTCTTTTGGTGAGCAGTTTGATTTTGTTGTTACCTTTTCTGCGGCGCAGTGGTTTGAGGATCAACACAGCTTTTTGATCGGGGCTAAAAGAAGTTTGCGTCCAAAAGGAATGCTTGTGCTTAGCATGCCAGCGGAATATCCCTACCCTTTACAGAGAGCAATTCATGAGATGGTTGTAAGCAAAAGATGGGCAGACTATTTTGTCGATTTTCGATCGGGGCAAACATTTTACGATGAGCCCACATACATACGCCTGATCCAAGAGCATGGGTTTTCTCCAATCAGGGTCTCGTGGACATGGAAACAGGAAACCTTTGCATCCGAAAAGGCTTTAAAACAATTTATTGCGCAATGGCTTCCTTTTCTACATTCTATTCCTCAGAAAGAACAAGATCAATTTATGGATGAGTTGATCGAGCGTTATTTGCGGATTGAGCCTTTAGATAGCCAAGGGCAAGCTCATTTTGCCATTCATCGCTTGGAGCTGATTGCTCAGGTAGTTTAAGCAAGGGAGGTGATAGGGGATTGTGTATAGAGCAAGCGCTTATCCCACTTAAGCTAAGCTTGCTAAGCCACCTTCAAGAGAGTAGACTTGTTGAGCTCCGAGATGCTCCATAATCAATTGAGCGGCCCACTGGCTGCGCACTCCATGCTGGCAATAGACGACAATGGGCTTATCCGTTTTTAGGGAAGAGAGCTTTGATTGGAGTTCTGCACATGGGATGTGCTTGCCCCCGATATGTCCTTGTTCTCTCTCATCATCTTCCCGCACATCGATGAGTTCTACTTCGGGGAGGTTTTGCAATTCTTTGTATGTGATAGTTTGAATTTTAGTTTCCATTTGTCTCGTATATGTATATATTTTTGCTATTAGAGTAAGAGTATCTATCACGAGCAGTTTACCTGCAAGTGGCCGTTCGATATTTGTTAAAATTTTAATTACTTCAAGAGCTTGGAATTGTCCGATAAGCGCTGGCACGACTCCTAATATTCCTTGTTGCTTACACGTCTGACATAGAGGAGGTGAAGGGAAAAGGTCGCGTAAATGGGGGCTTTCTTTCCAATTACAGGTTGTGATTTGTCCGGAATAGCGACGAACAGCTCCAAAGACAAGAGGACGGGCTATTTGGACGCATGCATCGTTCAGAAGATATTTGGTTGGAAAGTGATCGGTGGCATCTACCACTACATCGTAGGGACGAATGCTCTCTATGCTATTTGTTGAGCAGATGGGGGGATGGGTGTAGATTTGGGTGTGTGGGTTTTGTTTTAAGAGCCATTTTTTTGCGGCCGTTGTTTTAAGGGTGTTTACATCTTCAGGTGTATAGAGTGTTTGGCGGTGTAGGTTGGAGAGTGCAACCTTATCGCCATCCGAAATACCAAGAGTGCCAATGCCCATTGCATTGAGTGTTTGGAGTACCGGACAACCGAGTCCTCCTGCTCCAACAACAAGAACGCGTGCTTTTTTGAGCAGGTATTGTTTGTGGGGGCCAAAGCCATTTAGTTGAATTTGGGGTAGATAGCGTTCCATGTGTCGACCAAGTGTTGAGCTGCTTGTTTAGGATCAGGTGCGTTTGCAATCGCCGCGCAAATGGCAGCTGAACTAGCACCGGTTTGATAAATAGAGGGAAGGCTTTGTGCAGTGAGCCCACCAATCGCAACAACGGGCAGAGGAGAGGTGAGTACGGCTTGTTTAAGTCCTGCGTAGCCGATTGGAGGTCCTTTTTTTAGTTTAGTAGTGGTGGGAAATACATGTCCTACACCTATATAATTAGCCCCTTCGCTCGCAGCTTTTTGAATTTGATACGGCAAAGGCGCTGTTGAACCGATGAGTTGATGAGGTAAATAGCGACGCGCTTGTCGAATGGGTAGATCTGTTTGACCCAGATGGAGTCCCTCTGCTTTTAAGTGGAGAGCAAGTTCAAGATCATCATTCACAATAAGGGGGATTTGAGCTCTTTTGCAAAGTGTATGAATGTAGCGGGCACTTTGTAGATCGATTCCTTGTTTCGCACGCAGTTGAACAGCTTGTATCCCCGTATGAATCACTTGCTCTAGAATAGAGATAGAAAGATCGGGATCTATAACGGTTACGATAAAATAGATGCCGTGCATCGCACAACTCCTTGGAGGGGGCTTGAAGGGATTGCAAACCATTTTTTAGAGATTCTTCCCGAGAGGTGGGCAAGTCTTCCAGATTCACAAGCTAAGCGCATCGCCTTTGCCATCTGAATGGGGTTTTGTGCTCTTGCAATTGCACTATTGACTAAAACTCCATCTGCTCCCAATTCCATACAACGCGTTACATCTGAGGGAGTGCCTATACCCGCATCTATAAGGAGAGGAAGGGAGATTGCTTGCCGAATAAGTGCGAGATTGTAGGGGTTGTTAAGGCCCATGCCAGAACCGATGGGGCTAGCAAGAGGCATGATCGCGGCGCATCCTAAACGAGCGAGTTTGGTACAGAGAACAAGATCGTCAGAACAGTAGGGAAGAACGGTAAAACCTTGTGCAATGAGCTCTTTTGCTGCTTGTAAAAGTTCTTCTGCATCTGGATAGAGTGTTTTTTCATCTCCAATTACTTCTAGTTTAATCCAGTGGGTATTTAGGGCCTCGCGAGCAAGTTGCGCAGTTAAAATAGCTTCTTTAGCTGTGTAGCATCCGGCCGTGTTAGGTAAAAGAAAGAGTTTTTGCTCGAGAAGATTGTGAAGGGTTTCTTCAGATTGTGGATTTTGCAGGTTAATGCGCCGGATAGAAACGGTGATCACTTCAGATCCGCTCGCTTTAATTGCATGTTTTCTTGTTACAGAATCGGGAAAACCGGCAGAGCCTATAAATAGACGAGAATGAAAGATTTTATGCTCGATTTGAAGCATTGTTCTAGCCTCCTTCGAAGGGAATGATCACTTCGATGTGATCATTCGGATTTAGAATCTGTTTTTCCCAAAGTTTCTGAGGGATGATTTGAGAATTAATGGCTACAGCCATGCCAGGTTGTAATTCTATTAACTCTGATAGATAGGTGCTGGAGGTTTCAAGAGACTCTCCATTTAAGATAATTTGCATAACATTCTCCTTACAATTTGTTGTGCTGTATAGGGGGCCCACAAAAATCCCGACCTTCCATGCCCCGTTGCAAAAATGGTGTTATTTTTTTCTTCAATCAAAGGGAGGTGAGAGGAGGTTGTGGGACGCAAACCTACCTCACAAGAGATGAGGGGCATTTCATCGATAAGAGGAAGCGCTTCGAATGCCTCTTGCAAAAGCGTTCTTAAGCTTCCGCTTTGCAGTGAGAGATTTAAGCCTTTTTCGTGATTTGTCGCACCTAAGCGAAGCGTTCCATCAGGAAAGGGAGTGATATAAAGTCTGGGAGTGCGGACCATGTGTTTAAGAGTAATGGGGGATTTGAGGGTGATGATTTCTCCTTTCATGGGAAAAACAGGCGCTCCAAACTGTTTTGAAAAAACACCAGCACAGATAATCAGATGATCGGCTTGAATTTTTTGGGGATCGATTGTGGCATAAAAAAAGCGCCCTCCTCGTGCGAGAAAAGCTTTTTTAAGTGCTTTTAGAAGTTTTTTAGGTTCGATCTGCGCTTCTTGTGCAAAAAAGAGGCCGCCCGTTATCTTGGGGGATAAAAAGGGCTCTTTTTCTCGTATATCTTCTAAGCTAGCTTTGTAGGTTTGTTCGATCCAGTGCGCATCATCTTGATCGAGTGCTACGAGTAAAGAACCCGATCTGATTAGTTCAATTTGTTCTCCGCTATCTTGAGAGAGCTCTTCTAAAAATGCGGGGTATAGCTCAAAGCTTTTTTTTCCTATTTCAAGCCATTTTGCATTTTCAAATGGAGCTTCAACAAAGGGGCTAAGCATGCCTGCTGCCACACAACTTGCATTTGGGCGTCCTGGGTCTAAAAGAGTGGTGGCAATACCAGATTTTTGCAATTGCCATGCAACACTTTTTCCAATAATCCCTCCGCCAACAACAACTGTTTTCATGCGATCAACCTTGAGAGTAAAAATTGATGGAGATACTCTTTTGCAAATTTTGCAGATTGAGTAAGAGAGTATTTTTGGGCCAAAAAAGCTGTGAGCGCTGCACTATATAAACAGCCTGTTCCATGGACGTTAGGGAGGGAGAGAGTGGTTTTTTTTAGCCAAAGAGCGGGGTGACCGCGACAGAGAAGATAATCCCATCCCTTGTGTTGTTTTAGATGCCCTCCTTTTAGTAAGACAGCTTTAGGGCCCATCTCTAAAAGTATTTGTGCTGCCTTGGGCATTTGTTTGTAAGAGTCAATTTTGTAACCGATTAGGTGTGAGGCCTCATCTAAATTGGGCGTGATCACGGTGGCGTGTTTAATCAGTTTTTTAAGCGATGCTAAGGCGTTTGTTTTTAGAAGAGAGATTCCCGAATGCGCAATCATCACAGGATCGATAACAAGTGGAGAGAAGTGTTGGATGCACGGAATGACAGCTTCTATAATTTCTCTACTATAGAGCATGCCAATCTTAATTCCACGTAGATCAAAATCAGCCAAAACAGTTTGAATTTGAGCGACAATAAAATCTGCAGGCATCTCCTGTATAGAGTTAACCTGTTGCCGATTTTGGGCAGTGAGGCAGGTGATCGCAGTCGTTCCAAAGCATCGATTATCGCTAAACGCTTTTAGATCTGCTTGAATTCCTGCCCCACCACCGCTATCTGAGCCAGCGATGGTGAGAACAGTTGGAATCATAAAGCACAACTAACCGGTTTTTG
This sequence comes from Chlamydiales bacterium, assembly GCA_022601475.1. GTDB lineage: Bacteria > Chlamydiota > Chlamydiia > Chlamydiales > JAAKFR01 > JAJACO01. The sequence continues at coordinate 2,189 of JAJACO010000095.1, read as the reverse complement.
AACGCTGTAGGGAACAGCGGGAATATACTGATTGGTATAACAGACACTTTGATCAAAATCTTCTGTTGCGACCTTCAAGTGGCGAGTATAAGCTCCAACTTTTTCCCAGTCCCTCTCCACATTAAGCAAATTTCTTGAAAAGAAAGGGAGCGTGCGCATAAAAATCTTTTGCTGAAGCGGAGTATTCAGCTCAGGCTTGGCTCTGCATAAGATCTTAAATGCCTCTTCTGGATTTTCTGTTGTAAAAGCAGCAGCGCGCTGGGTAGCGCGCATTAAAGCGTGTGTCTGTTCGGGATTTTTTTCTATTTTTTTGGCATTTCCGATCAGCATCACCGAGCAAAAACAGCAACAGCCCAGGCCTGCGAGTTCATCGATGCGCAAAAAATTGGCCCCATTAAAGAGATGCTCGCACTCCACTTTCTGAAAGTTGACAAATCCAATTCCCGTATCAACAACATCTTGCTTAAGAGCCTCTATAAGATGCATTCCAACTCGAACAGCTTTGTAATCTGTGGGTTTAAGTCCTCCTTGGGCAAATAGATCATCCACAATGACCTTTCCAAAATGGCCAATATATCCCACTCGTTTTCCTTTTAGATCTTCAAATGTAGAGATTTTAGCTTCCGGTTTGGAGATGAGACCTGTTGGAGGCTCATCTAGCAGTGTTCCAATAGAAATGACATCGAAACCTTTGGTTTTAGCGGCAATTGTGTGGATCATCGCCTTCAATGCGTAATCTACAGAGCCTAAACCCACAATTTCTGTCACATCGCTTGGATCGTTTGGCTCTAAAATAGCCAAATGGAGCCCTTCTTTTTCATAAAATCCAAGCTCTTGAGCGATAAAAATGGGTGTGTGATACGGATTAGCGTACCAATTGAGTAATAAAGTGGTGCGTGTTTTACAAGCGCTCATGTTTACCTCCTTAATTTTTAGGTATAAGCGCCTGAAATGAACATAGAATACGAAAGTGATGAAGCGTGACATCCCTACGCTGGCATTGTCCAGATCAGGTACAACGGGTCATGTCTCAGCCATCCAAAAAGATAGCACCCCGTGTCATTGAAACAACTCTACCAAAAAAACATCATTTCTGGCAAAACTTTAGGTATCATGGAAAATTTAGAACATTTTAAACAAAGAATCGAGAGGCAAGCAGCTCTTTATCAGAAGATCAAAGAGGCGTATCAAGCGAGCCCGCATTCCATCGTGCATCTAGACGAGTATTTTGATGAGGTGATCGAGGCTTTTGGTCCCGCTTTAAATCAGCCTCAAGTGGATTTAAAACAGATTTATTCAGCCTCCTTTCATCCCCGCACACGCTCTTTAATTACAGCGACTCGTGGAGCGACACTCTTAGCAAAAGCGGAGCACTCCAATAAGCATTATATTTTACGTCATGTGGCTGCAGCTGTTTATCAGCCCGCTTATGGAATTGAGCTTGTCAACATTGGCATTGTAGGTAATATCTATCAAGGTCCTCTCATTTTACGTGCAGAATCTGCGTGTCCGCCCTCTTTTCTTTTTCATTCGCAACGTTGTAACTGTGTCTACCAATGGGCGAGTATTCGAGAATTAGCAGCCCATCTAAATGAGATTGATCCTCCAAAGCTCTCCAAGCCCGCACTGCTTGAGAGGTGGATTGAGAGTCAGTTTCAGCACAAAGAGAATAAACACTTAGTCTCACAGGAGGGGCCCGGTGTTTTAATGTTCCATTTTGATTCGCAAGCGGGCATGGGATGTGGATTCACAGAAGGGGAGTTTTGCTACGATTTGGGTATGCGGGCTACCTTGCGTCATTTGGGAGAAAATACGGTAGCACAGGTTTGCCACACTACGATAAAAGAGGGGTATCAAGCTCTAGGGCTTGTTGCAGATGGACGGGAAAAAGGGGGATACCGACTCACCCCTATTTTGCTCGATTGGTTGGAGTGCAGCAAAAACTTAATCTATCTCTCTAATAATCTTCAAAAAATCGAAGCGCTTGAGCAGTCTGGATACACTTGCAAAAGAATCAAGAGTTTAGGGCAAGTTTTAGAAGCTGGAATGCTCGAAGCTTCTCAACGGAGCGGAGATTTTGGACATCTAGATATTGGGCAGCATCAGATCTCTTTTGAAGAGGAGATGGAGCGTTTAAAAAGCTCTTTAATCTGAGATCGTTGCATAACTCAAGCTTGGTATCGTTTTGG
>JAJACO010000094.1 GCA_022601475.1 Chlamydiales bacterium | reverse complement strand
CCAATTTGGCCATCGATAGAAATTTGTAAGATAATAGGGGTGGAGGAGCCGAGTTTTGTTCGATTTCCTTGGGCATCGGGAAGAATTTTTACCTGAGACGAGAAGGAAGAGTCATCAACAGAAGAGGAGATGCCGGCAATGATAAGCCCGATGGCTACAAGAGCGACAATGACGCCCAAAAGGCCAAAAAGCGCGACAAAAAAAGCTCTTAAGGAGCTCATAAAAATAGATTCGTTAAGACCTTTCACTGGAGTACCTACATTAAAAAAAGCGATGGATTTGGAGTGTATGTTATGGGTAAAAAAAATGTCTACGAGAAAAGAAGTTCAAATTTTTCCATATCAATTCGAAGTGCAGGTTAGGAATGTGAGTTGTGCACCTCTCCAATGATACATCCATCGTCCATCTCTAGAATGCGGTCTGCAAATGGATAGATCCGCGTGTCGTGGGTGACAACAACAAGTGCCTTGCCCTCATCAATAGCTGTTTTGCGAAAGAGCTCCAATACTTGCGCGCCAGTGACATGATCAAGAGTGCTTGTAGGTTCGTCACATACAATGAGTTTGGGACTATGGATGCACCCCCTGCAGATAGCCACTCTTTGCTGTTCTCCTCCCGACATATTCGTGGGTAGAGCTTCCAATCTTTTACCTAAACCTAACTGGGTGAGTAGATTCTTAGCTTTTTCAAAAGCCTTTTCTTTTTCAATCCCGTCGAGCAGAAGGGGGATGGAGGCATTTTCAATCGCTGTGAGTGAGGGGATGAGATGAAGTGCTTGAAAGATAAATCCAATATTTTTTTTTCGAAAAGCGGTTTTTTTCTCAGAGCTAAGATGGTTGATTTCTTCATCAAAGACAAGGCACGAACCGCTATCTTGCTCTAAGATGCCTGTAAGGATAGAGAGTAGTGTTGTTTTGCCACAACCGGAAGGGCCTGTAATCATGAGAAGTTCTCCCATTCTAACCTCCAACTCCACACCGCGCAGCGCCTCTACACGCGCTTCGTGCGCTCCATACCCTTTTTTGAGCTGATGACATTTAGCTGCAATCTGTTTCATGTTTGAAATACAATCCCTGGGTCTAAGCGGACAATTTTATAGAGGCCAAAAAGTGCAGAGGCCATTGTGATGCAAAGAATAGAGAGCGCACTGATTAAAAAGAGCCACCAAGGTAGTACAAAGGAGAGTTCGGTTCCTTTAGAGAAAAACCCGAAAAGGGCTGTCACTCCCATTCCGAGACCCCAGCTTAGAGAAGAGGTCATCAGCGCTTGAATGAGTACCATTTTAGCGAGTAATTGATTGGTCGCTCCCATCGCTTTAAAGGTGGCAAAAAAACGGCGGTTATCGTGTGCAAATGTATAAAAGGTTTGTCCGGCAATTGCCGCTCCAATGATATATCCGAGGATGACTGCTACGCCAAAATTGATGGCAATTCCTGTTTTAACGATATAGTACATGACTGTGAGTTTTTTAAACTCTTTTGTGGTGTAGGCGGCAAGTCCTGTATTGGCCCTGATTTTTTTTGTCAGGGCTTGCAGATTTTCTCCTTCTTGTGCTTTTGCGAGAATAAAGGTGAGTAGATGCCGTTCTTTAGGAGAGTAGCTGATGGCTCGAGAAAAGGTTGTGTATACAACAGGTTGAGATAAAAAGGTGCGCGTCACCTTGCAAAGCCCTACAACGCGTGCTCTTTTGTCATTGAGTTCAAATCTATCGCCCACTTTCATCGGAATTTTGTGTCCTGCAATTTTTGTTGGACTTGCAAGCTTGTCTGCAGCTCCTACGACGTTAATAATAACCGCATCTGGTTGACGCAAATCGAGTAGAGAGCCTTCTTCCATACGAGGAGGGCCACCGATTAAAGTCGCATCATCGATGCCGATCACATTACATGTCTGAAACTGTCCATTGGTGAGTCTTCCTTTGACAAGTCCTTTAAACATGGGAACTGCCCACTCAACACCCTCTGTGCTGCGCACTTGATAGAGTTTATTGAAGCGTATTGTCTTAATATCATCTACAAATTGCACTTGTGGATCCATCACCCAAATATGCGCTTGTGAGGTGTCGGTTAAAAAACCAAAGGTACGGCTCATTAATCCAATAAAGATGCCTGCTTGCTGCGTAATGATGAAGGTAGCAAAGGTGAGTCCGATGATGATGGCTAAAAATTTAGCACGGTCGCCTACCATCATCTTGATTGCTAATCGGAGCATTCCCATCCTCCCCCGAGCGCTTTATAGACAGAAACAAGGCTCGATAGAAGATGTTCTTGGCTTTCTGCCAATAAATTTTCTGCTATAAATAAATCTCTTTCTGCCTCAATGACATTAAGGAAGTCTAATAATCCCCCTTCGTATTGAATCAGTGCAATCGCACGCACCTCTTGGTACGCCTTGACCTCAGCCTCGAGTGCTTCGATACGCGCACTCTCTTTAAAGTATTCTACCAAAAAGCTTTCGACCTCTTGGAGCGCGATAAGTACACTCTGCTCGTAGGCTAAGACAGCTTGTCTTTGAACTGAAGTTTCCGCTTTGATGTTCGAAATGATTTCTCCCCCATGAAACAGGGGTAAGCGCAAGCCCGGAAAGCCAGTCCACTGCTTGCTTCCTGCCTCAGGAAGGCGGGTAAAAAAACCAGTTGCATAAGAGTAGAGTGACTGTAAAGAGAGTGTAGGAAAAATTTCTTTACGTGCAGCCATGACGCGCGCTCCGGCAGCCCGCATAGCGTACTCATTTGCTCTTATATCTGGGCGATTGCACAGGAGCTCAGAGGGAAACCCCAAGGGGATTCGCTCTTTCGAGAAGGGTAAATCCTGACTTTCGCAAAAAACATCAACATACGCCTCGGGTAACTCTCCGAGCACAACAGCCAGAGCATAAATTTCCTGATAGAAAAGTGTCTGTAAAAGAGGAACTACAGCGTAACGCGTTTCTAAAAGTGCCTTTGCTTGATAAACATCCAGCGCCGATATAATGCCTGATTGATATCTATCACTTGTGATTTCAACTAGTTGAAGCTCGGTATCGATGTGTTTATATGCAATTTCTAGACGCTTTTGCAGGGTGCGTATGGCAAAGTAGTGTAGAGCCACTTCACTAGCAATCGTGATATGCACATTGCGCACTTCCTCACGTGTCATTGCGACATCATAAGCAGCAGCTCGTGCACGGTCTTGATTTTTTCCAAATACATCCAATTCCCAAATGGAGTCAAAACCTGCTTGGTAGAAATTGACAAACTTGCCTCCAAGAAAGGGCGCCTCCGCAAGAGTTAAGCTATTGCGCATTCTTTGAATTGTTCCAAAGGCATCGACCTGGGGGAGTAGAACAGAAAACTCAATTCCATAAACTGCGCGCGCCTCACAAATTCGTTCTCTTGCAATGCGCAAATCGTAATTGCTTAAAAGCGCTTTTTCAATGAGACAACTGAGTTGAGGATCTTCAAATTGTTCCCACCAAAAAGAGAGGTTTGCCTCCTCTCCACTTGTGGCCCGCTCTTCAACATAGTAGGTGGGCATTTCAATATTGGGTTGTAAACAAGGTCTACACCCCACTAATAGAAGCAAAGAGCAAAAAAGCCATTGTTTCACTTTGCACCTGCTGTTGGTTTACCTTCTAAATAGGCATCCATCAACATCCCCGGGTAGATGGGGAGATCTTTTTGATCCATTTCATAAATGAGTTGTAAGACACGCGTGTCTACTCTTTCCGTGTTTTCTCCGGTGAGTGCTTGTTTTGGAATAAGATATGGCTCGAGTCGGATGTATGTAAGAGGGACATGAATATTACGATTCCCACGCATATAGGCCACACCCGGCGCCTCTTTAATCACTCGCCATGCGTCTTCTTCGTCGATGTCCACGCGGATATGGAACCATCCGGATGATCCAAAAATCATTAAGGGTGTATTCAGCTCACTTGCTTGTGCAAATTGACCTACCCGCACATTCACCCGCAACACTTGTCCTTCCATGGGTGCGCGTATGATAGAACGCTCGATGTCTGTTTCAACTGTAACGACGCGTGCCTTAGCCTCTTTGACTTGATTCTTAGAGATTTCTAAGTCTCGAATCCACGCGCCTGCGAGCAAGAGATTGAGCCGCTCTGTAGCCTCTTCGAGTTGATATTTGGCAAAAAGCGCTCCATATTTTCGTTGATTATACTCATCTCGGCTGATGGCCTTAGGATTCTCCATTAAATCTACAATCTCAAACTGCTTAGTCTTATCCAATAGCCGCGTCTCGGCCTGGTTAACAAGTGCATTTTGTGGGGGAATATCCTCAGGTCTGGGTAGATCAATTTGTTTTTGATATTCAGCTTCAGCAACTTTTAATTGCGCCTTTGCTTCATCTAACTTGGCCATCAAAGAATCTGTATTGAGTTGAAAAAGAGGATCATCTTTCGCTACAAAATCTCCTGCTGCCACATAGACGTGCTCGATAATCTCACTAAATGGAGTTCCGATGAAGATATCTTCAGAGGCAGCCTCCACCAATCCCTGACCCGCTACAAAATGTGCAAATGGAGGAGAGGGAGGTGGAAAAGGAATGGGGGCTGCAGGAGGTGTGTGTTGAGACGTGATGATCGCAATCACACCTAAGACAACACCTAAAGCTGCGAGAATGGGCAGAAAATAACGAGACGTCATATCTATATAATGACAAATTAAATATTTATTAGAAAGAGAGAGTAAATAAAATATCCTCTATTTTTTTTAATAGCATTTTTTGTTATTATCTTACGGATAATATCGATTAGTTTGTATGGATACGTTGTTACCTTTTATTCAAGAACATGCAGTGCATGCCCATTGGTTTTTATTCAGCGCGCTTGTGCTCGCTGGACTGAATTTTCCGATTAGTGAAGATCTTGTGATTCTTTTGGCGGGTGTTTTAGCGAGCACACTTGTTCCAGAAAATGCGTGGAAGCTATTTTTAGCTGTGTTTTTGGGAGCTTACCTCTCTGATTGGATGACCTATTGGATTGGGAGACTGTGGGGAGAAAAACTCTTAAACCTTAAGATTTTTTCTCGTCTCTTGCCTCCTAAAAAATTAAAGCAGGTGAAGCATTTTTATAAAAAATATGGTGTGTATACTCTTTTGGTAGGTCGATTTATTCCTTTTGGAGTGCGTAATTGTTTATTTGCTACAGCAGGCATTGGACGCATGCGGTTTTGGAAGTTTGTTGTAGCAGATGGGGTTGCGTGCATTTTATCCAATACAACCCTGTTTATGCTCGCTTATTTTTGCGGAAAAAATTGTTCTGATTTATTAAAATTTGTTAATATTGGCATCTTTTCCGCTTTTATTTTGGCTGTAAGCGGTTTGCTTTGGTATAGAAAAAGAGCTTCTCTTAGAGCTCCTTTGGATTAAGGTATACATTCGGTCATGTTAAATATTTCAAATTTATTGTCACTCTCACGAGCAGGCCTTGCCTTTTTCTTTTTACAGTCAAATCCCTATATCCGTTTAGCAGTCATTATAGTCGCAATGATTACTGATTTTTTAGATGGGTATGTGGCAAGACGGAGCAGAACATCCACTCGTTTTGGGGCGTTATTAGATCCTTTAATGGACAAATTTTTTGTTTTGTTTGCAGGGATCGTGTTTTTGATTGAAGGGAATCTTCCAGTTTTTGGATTGATTGCTCTTTTATCGAGAGACATGGCTTTGTGTCTATTTGGTTTGTTTTTAGGGCTGGCAAAGGGGTTGAAAGAGTATGAGTATAAGGCTATCTGGTGGGGAAAGATGACGACTGTCGCTCAATTTATCGTTTTGATCGGCTTGACGCTCAACTTCGTATTTCCATTTTATGTGTATTGGCTTTTTATTGTGATGGCGGTTTTTGCTTTTATGGAGCTTCTGGTAAGGTACTTACGCATCTCCAGAGAATAGTCATGAGAGTGGATACTCTCAATAACAGGATAGACAGGATGAGACCATTGAACAACTCAAGTCTGCGTCCGTTTTGGAACCTTTTTGCCCCATTTGAGAGATCTCTCGCTCTCTGTACCATATGTACTATCTTCGCTCGAGATCCCCCAACT
>JAJACO010000093.1 GCA_022601475.1 Chlamydiales bacterium | reverse complement strand
TTTAAGCTGTCGATCAAAGTATCTACAACCTTAGGGTCTAAGCAAGGCTCATCTCCCTGAATATTAACTACAATCTCGGCATCAGAAAATCTTTGGTCAACCGCCTCGAGCACCCTTTCCGTTCCATTTAAGCAGTCGCACGAGGTCATCAACACCTCAGCCCCAAATGCTTTAGCGTGAGCAGCAATGCGTAGATCATCGGTTGCAATGACTAAGCGATCTAAACCTTTACACTGCTTAGCATTTTCATAAGTTCTTCTAATTAGAGATTTTCCGAGTAAGTCGACCAACGGCTTTCCAGGAAAACGACTACTCGACCATCTAGATGGAATGATACCAACAACACTCATAGGAAACGATGATACAAAAAATCCTTTTTAATTTCAAGAACAACAGGATTAGAGATTAATAAAAATGTTTTTATTAAAATAAATTATTAACTACAATAGACATTAAAGAGAATATTTACTAAATGGATTTTTTATGAGCTTTCTTCCCAATAAATTATTACTAAATTTTCTAGCGTGTGGATTGATTCTGTCCTCTCCTCTAAGCATCATCGCTGCAACAGCAACAACGACACCTCCGAGCACAAACCACCAAACAGAACACGATTGGAAAAAGTTCACCTCCACAGAAAGTGGATTTTCAATTGATTTTCCTGGGAAACCTGAACATATTGAACAAAGTATTGAAATCCCAAAAACAGATCTCACAATCACGTATGAAACATACTTAAGCGAACCTAGCGAAAACATTGTTTATGTTGTTTCTGTTTGGAATTACCCATCGCAAATCGATATGTCCAAGCCTGAAGTGAATCTCCAAGATGGATTTGGAGGGATGCTTTCAGCACTTCCTGGATCTGAAGTTCTCAATATGAGAATGACAGAGGTAGATAAATATAAAGCTCTAGAGTTTTTAGTTAAAAATGAAGACATTTTCTTTCAGGGAAAGCTAATACTTGTGCATAACACTCTCTACCAAGTTTTTACTGTTTATAAGACAACAGAAGATATGACAGACAACTACATCCATTTTGTAGATTCATTTAAGCTTGTCAGCCCAGAAAAAAGAGATACCTCAGCTCCCTCTAAAAATGGGACTGATCAAAAGGATCAGAAAAAGAAAATGAATGTCTAATTTGGTACTATCGAGCGCCCCCTTAGAATGTCAGAAATACGTTCAACCCTGGAGATCTTAGTTAATAACAACCTTTTAGCATTTTTTGCCGAAGGTTGATCTCCATAAAATTTAACAAATCTCTTTAACTCTTTTTTATTCACTTCTGTGAGTTTGTCTTCAATGATCTGCAACTGATCAAACACCTTTTTTCTCTGATCTTTAATCAATGCAGGAGGTTGTTCGCTCAAGGTATTAAAATCGAAGTTTGGATCTTCTAGTCGTTTTTCGAGAAAGTACGTAACCCATACACCGCATTGGTAACCATCTGTTTGAATTTTTTCTGTGATTTTGTTGAGTACTTGATATTCTTTACCTGTTCTTGAGGTCAATTGCTCGGCAATCTCCTTTAAGCGCTCCATGATTTTTGAGTGCTCGCCAAAATCTTTTAGGCTATCATAATATTCAAGATTCCCTCTCAAGTGATCTATATAAAGAAACGTCCAGTGAATATCGGAAATATTTAAAAAAAAAGGCTGATTTAGTGTAAGATCACTGTTATTAAGCTGTTCTTCCACATAATTCAAGTCAGCTCGTCTAGGTGCATCTGCAACCAGGATCGGGTGAAGGGTCGATAAATAAATAAAATAGTCTTGTATTTCCGAAGTTTGCAAAAAACGCGTTTTATCATAAGCGTTTAGCTTTCTTTTCTTGGAAGGCAGCGTAGTCAAATCTACTACTTTTTCAATTTTTCTTTTTTTTGACGGCTGAGAAGCTAATAGAGAGTTTTTGCTTATCTCTATGACTTGGTTTTCTTGTTCTTGAATCTTATATTTGGATTCTCTCCAACTGTTGCAAATACTAAAAAAATTATTTAAAATTGAAATCATATATTAATATTGGATTTTTTTATTGGTATAACACAGAGATGCCCGTTCTTTCTTATCAATTGTATCACTTTTTCTTTAAGTAAAAATTAAGCTCCTAGAAATGAATGTTTAGCGGTTAGAATCCAATGCCCAGTGTAAGAGCTGGCCTAAGGTCATAATTTACAAACATATAACAATCAACTTTAAAAACCATGCCTTCCACTTGAAGAAATAGATTTCTTTCTTTCCTTGTTTGCCATTGATAGCCAACCACAGCATCCAATAACACACTTCCTTTAGGTAAAATCTTTCTTTCGTAGAGAAATCCTGCCCCAAAACCTACATGAAATCTTCTTTTTTTTGTGGGGTAAAGCAACCAAATTGCGCGGGCTTGAGCGATTCCAATGCCTAATTTTCCAGAAATGTCACAGCCCATATCAAAATACTCACCTCGATTTTGCATATGAAAGCCTCCACCTAGCGCAGGACACTCTCCAATAGTTCCTACACTTCCATAACTGAAGTGATTGTTAATTTCAGACTGAGCGTAAAGAGAGGAAAAGACAATCATTCCTAGTAACAAGATTAAGACAATTTTCTTCATAAGAGATTGCTCCATACAAATTTAGATTGCACGGAGCATCATCTCAAGGATTTAGAATTTAAGTCAAATCACTGAAATAGAATTTCTTAGAACATTTTTTTGATCATAAACCTTTTCCGTAAGCTCTTTTTTCAATCCAGTAGTCAATAGAAATAAACCCTGGACCAAAACACATCACAACCAATGAAGCGTAAAGATACAAGAAGGGCTGCTGCATAATAAAGAGTGTAGGATTCACAAAAAAACTAACAAAAGCCTCTTGGTGCGCTGTGGCGTAGGCCACAAAGAATAAAACTGTCAATATAACAGAAAAAATCCTGGAAAAAAGTCCTAAAAAGAGTGAAATCCCTCCAATAACTTCCAAAGTAGCCACAAGATAGGCTGAAAAAAGTGGAAAAGGGATATCCACTGAGGCAAAAAAATCAGCTACCCCGTGAATATTCATCCATTTACCAAGACCTGTAATGACAAGCAGCCCACCCCAGTAAACGCGTATCACCAAAAGCAAGAAATGCCCAATAAAATGCTCTCCCTGCACAAGGCCCCAATACGCTTTTTTTAACCACCCGCCGTCAATGTTTTTGTCCATTATTCCTCCAGAAATACATAAATTACTTAGTATAGATCAATAACTTAAGAATAGAATTACTGCAAGATCTGGATATAAAAATTTTCTTGATCTTCAAATTTAAAGATTGTATCCTCGTCTCTGTAAAGGAGTTCTGATTTGTTATTAAATCTTTCGGAATCTGTAAATCATATCCAAAAAGGGCGGATTATCGCCTTCCCAACAGAAACTGTGTACGGTTTGGGAGCTTCTGTTTTTGATACACAAGCTATTGAGAAGATTTTTCGAGTAAAGGGACGGCCACAAGACAACCCTTTGATCGTTCATATTCACGCCCTATCTCAAATTGAACTAATTTGCGAAACACCTCCCAATGGATTTGAAAAACTAGCTCAGGCTTTTTTTCCCGGTCCTTTAACAGTTATTTTACCCAAAAAAAAGTCCGTTCCTTCAATTGTATCCGCAGGTTTAGGTACAATTGGAGTGCGCATGCCTTCTCACCACCTTGCCCGTCAATTAATCGAAGGTGTAGGAGTTCCACTTGTCGCTCCTTCTGCTAACCTCTCTGGTAAACCGAGCAGCACAACGGCGCAACACGTAATCGATGACTTTGGAGATTTAATCCAGGGAGTTTTAGACGGGGGATCCTGCACTTTAGGACTAGAATCTACTGTCATTTGCTTAGATCCCGTTCCAACGATTTATCGCCCAGGACTGATCACAAAAGAGCAGTTAGAACAGGTTTTGCAAACAGAGGTTTTAGAAGCTAAAAAACAGTCGTCCATACAACCTCTATCTCCAGGAATGAAATACCGCCACTATGCGCCCAATGCGTCTGTTTTATTATTTAATTCAAAACAACAATTTGAGTCGCATATCTTGAACACTCCTCGTTCCAAAAGAATGATCATTCGCACTTTTGAATCCAATGACCTCTACGCGCTATTGCGCCGAGCTGATGCTCAAGGCGTAGAAGAAATTCTCATTTACTGCAATGATACTGTTCAGAAAAACAGCGCATTACTTGACAGATTAGACCGTGCTTCACAATAACAACTCTTTTTGTTAGTTTTCGATGATGTTCATATTATAGAGGAAAGTGAAAATGGGACAAAATGTTGCACAGAAACTGCTTCAAAGCCATCTTGTAAAAGGGGAGATGGTTGTTGGTGAAGAAATTGGATTAAAAATCGATCAAACCCTTTGTCAAGATGCGACAGGCACGATGGTCATGCTTGAGTTAGAAGCGATGAATATTGAACGTGCTCAAACAGATATTTCTGTCCAATATATCGACCATAACATCCTACAAAATGATTTTAAAAATGCAGAGGATCACCTTTTTTTAAGAAGTGCCTGCCAAAAATTTGGCATTTGGTACAGTCGCGCCGGAAATGGAGTGAGTCACCCCGTGCATATGGAACGCTTTGGGATTCCTGGCAAAACCTTGCTTGGTTCTGATAGTCATACTTGTGCGGCGGGTTCTTTAGGGATGCTTGCAATGGGTGCTGGAGGTTTAGAAGTTGCGTTTGCAATAGCTGGAGAGCCTATCTACATCAAGATGCCCAAAATCTGGGGCATTAAGCTTGTTGGAAAATTGCCTAAATGGGTGAGTGCAAAAGATGTGATCTTAGAGATATTACGACGTCATGATGTAGCGGGTGGTGTGGGAAAAATCATCGAATACTATGGCTCCGGTCTAGACACTCTCTCTGCTATGGATCGACATGTGATCGCAAATATGGGAGCGGAACTTGGAGCCACAGCTTCTGTTTTTCCATCGGATAAAGAAGTAAAAAAATTCATGGAGATGCAAAGAAGAGGGAATCAATGGGTTGAGCTTGTGGCCGATGCAGATTGCACTTATGATCTACATGAAGAAATTGATCTTTCAATACTGGAGCCGTTAATCGCTCTTCCTAGCAGCCCTGGTAAGGTTGTGCCGGTGAGTGAGGTGAAAGGAATAGAGGTGTTTCAGGTGATGGTGGGTTCTTCAGCAAATCCTGGTTATCGAGATTTTGCCGTTGTCGCCGAGGCGATGAAAGGGAAGCAAGCGCATAACAGGGTCTCCTTCGATGTCAATCCCACTTCTCGTCAAATCTTAGAAAATCTAGCAAGAAATGGACACTTAGAGAGCTTAATTCTCTCAGGTGCGCGTCTTCATCAAGCGGGATGCAATGGATGTATTGGAATGGGACAGGCTCCGGCAAATGGTAGAGCTTCTTTAAGAACTGTGCCACGCAATTTTCCGGGGAGATCTGGAACAAAAGAGGACTCTGTTTATCTCTGCAGTCCAGAAACAGCTGCAGCAGCGGCTCTCACAGGAGAGATCACAGATCCAAGAGAACTCAAAATAGACTATCCAGAAATTAAGGATTTATCTGAGCAGATCGTAGATACAGAATCTGTGACCCCTCCTCCGGCGGATGGGAAATCTGTAGAACTTGACAAGGGAAGTAATATTAAACCTCTTCCTCTTTTTGAGCCTTTAAGCGAGAGCGTTGAGGGCCCTGTTTTGATCAAAACAAGTGAAAATGTTTCGACAGACGAGATCATGCCAGCAGGATCTAAGGTGCTTCCATTTAGAAGTAATATTCCTGCCATTTCTCAGTTTGTTTTTGCGCAAGTTGATGAGACTTACCCCGAAAGAACAAAGCCATATGCTCAGTCTGGACATTTTATTGTGGGAGGGGAGAATTATGGACAAGGATCGAGTCGTGAGCATGCAGCGATTGCACCGCGCTATTTAGGTGTTCGGGTTGTTCTTGTGAAGAGTTTTGCACGGATTCATCGCGCCAATCTCACAAATTTTGGGATCGTTCCCTTGATTTTTGAAAATCCCCAAGATCTTGAAAAAATCACCCAAGGGGATTTGCTTCAAATCCCACATCTTAAACAAGAACTTCAAAAGGGGAATACAGTCACCGTAAAAAATATTACCCAAGGGTATCAATTTAAAGCAAAACACACCTTGAGCGAAAGAGAATTAGAAAATGTACTGGAAGGGGGAATGATTGGACGTTACAGAAAACAAATGGGACATTAACTCCTACTTTATTGCCGATCTTCACTGTGATTTATTAGCCTATCTGGCTTTAGATGAGAAAAGAAATGTAAATGATGAGGCAGCTAGATGCTCTTTGCCTCAGCTGCAGCAAGGTCAAGTGCGCTTTCAAACATTGGCGATCTTTACAGAAACGGGAAAAAAATCGGTCTCTTCGGCAGAAAAGCAATTTACCCTATTTCGCACACTTCCTAAACTCCACCCAAACAACTTTGAGCATCTCAAAGCCTTGGAGATTCCCGAACCGAATGGAAAAATCCACATTGTGGCCGCCATTGAGAACGCATCTGGCTTATGTAATGAAACCGAATCTTTAGAAAGCTGTTTCTCTAGATTAAGCCAATATCAAAAAACAGCGGGACCTCTTATCTATATCAGTCTCACCTGGAATCACGAAAACCGATTTGGAGGAGGAAATCTCTCTAAAATAGGACTAAAAAAAGATGGAGAGCGACTTTTAGACTACTTAGATGGAAAAGGCATTTCTATAGACCTTAGCCACACATCAGACGCGCTTGCATACGCTATTCTTAATTACATCGATAAAAAAGGATTGCATCTCACTCCCATTGCCAGTCACTCCAATTTTAGAACGATAGCCAATCAAGCACGTAACCTACCCGATGAACTTGCCAAAGAAATTTTGCAACGAGGGGGCATTATTGGATTTAACTTTGTAAAAGCATTTGTAGGCAAAACCTATCCCGATGATTTTATGCGACAGGTGGATTATGCCCGTTCCATTGGAGCTTTAGATCAATTTTGTTTTGGAGCAGATTTTTTCTACGACAAAGACACCTCTATTACACTCCATCCCTTTCTTCCTTTTTTTTATGAGCCATTTGGAAATGCGAGTTGTTATCCCGAGCTTTTAGACTACTTAAATGAGGTCTTTACCAAACAAGAACTCCAAAAAATTGCAAACAAAAACCTAGCTCATTTTTTTGAGCGCAAACAAGAGAGCGTTAAATTATGATTCTAGCAGGAGATATTGGAGGAACAAAAACTAATCTAGCGTTGTTTGAAGATAGAGAAGGGGTTTATTCGTACTCCCATTTTGCCTCTTATCCAAGCCAAAGCTATCCCAATCTACGCACCATTGTTCAAGAATTTTTAGAGAGCTGCAAGAGTATTTGCGATCTCTCTGCACTAAAGTTTGCTTGCTTTGCCATTGCAGGGCCTGTCGTCGATGGAGTATGCAAGGCAACTAACCTTCCCTGGATTGTGGACCATATTGAACTTTCTAAAACTCTTAAAATCGAACAAGTGTTTCTTATTAATGATTTAGAAGCAAATGCATACGCAATTGATATTCTATCTCCTGACAATCTTTTGGAACTTTATCCCGGTAAAGGAAAAAAAGAGGGGAATCGAGCGGTGATTTCGCCAGGAACGGGACTTGGTGAAGCTGGACTCTATTGGGATGGCAAAAAACATCACCCTTTTGCTTGCGAAGGAGGGCATTGTGAATTTGGTCCAAGAAATCAATTGCAAATCGATCTTTGCTGCTATCTCTACGAAAAATATGGACACGCCTCTTATGAGAGGCTCCTTTCGGGACCAGGTTTATTTAATATCTATCTGTTTTTCAAAGAGGTCATGAAGCGCACGGAGCCTACCTGGTTACTCGAGCAAATGCAAAAAGAAGATCCTTCTAAAATCATCACTCAAAATGCCCTAAATCATAAATCCGAACTCTGCATGGATGCGCTCGATCTTTTTGTTTCCATACTTGGCTCAGAGGCGAGTAACTGCGTGCTTAAATTTATGGCGCGAGGCGGCATTTATCTGGGTGGAGGAATCCCTCCTAAAATCCTACCCAAGCTTAAGGAACCCGCTTTTTTTAAGGGTTTTGTTGATAAAGGGCGCTTTAAATCTTTATTAGAAGAGGTGCCTATCAGAGTTATTTTGGATGATAAAGCGAGCTTAAAAGGAGCTGCTCACTACTGCCGCTCACAACTGCAAACTCTAAACATCTAAAACTCAATAATAAATGACAATTTTGATTTTATTGACATAAAGTCTTATAATTATATTCATGAGTAAGTTGCTAAAACAGCAAGAAACCTCCCAGCTAAAATGGGGATCAGAGGTTTTTTCTAATTTCCTCTTTTACCTCGAAAAAAGAGGCTTAATTACGCTATCTCAATTGCAAGATTTTACCCAAACGCTTAAAACCCCTGACTTAACAGAAAACAAGCTCAATCAAATCATCTCTTTTGTGAATGCACTCAATCCCAAACAAACACCCTTTCCAGAGTTTTCCTACATAAATCAAGGGCATGAACGCTCTTCTGTTCTCAACCTAATCGATATGGTCCAAAGAGTATTAACAGAAATCGCTGAAGCAAAAGTGGTTAACTGGGATTTAGAAGAAAGCGACTTTATTGAAGTCGCACAACTCTTTGCCAAACTAGAACAAAATGAACTGAAGCCCAAAGAAGCGCTTGCAAAGCTCCTATTTTTAATCGAGAAATTCAATAAACAGCTTCCGAGCGAGAGCCTTTTTCCTCTTTTGGATTTACGGGCCTATGAGAGCTATTAACTCCTCTATATTTATAATAAAGTTTTGACTAGATGCGTTTTCATCCTAATTTGCATCTTAATTTAAGATTCTATTGAAAATAAATCGACAAACAATATAAACAGGATCCAGATTTAAAACCACACAGGAGATTTCTATGCCCGTTAAAGATGAATCAGAACAAGCTGTCGGAAAAGCCTTAACAAAAATAGGTAGCAAGCAAGAAAAAGATATTTGCAAATACCTTCCTGCAGAAGCTGGGGGATACATGCATCACTTTACAATGAAGAAATTGAGAAAAACAAATCCAGAAGAATTCCAAAATCTACTAGAAGAATTCATTCTTAATCCTTCAGCACCTACAACAATTGAGCCGAAACCAAGAGCCCGCAGAAACAAGCCTCTCTCTATTAATCAGTCCGATCTAAAACTTATTCTTAAGCTAGCTAGAGATACAGGAGATAAGCATCTTTTAACAAAACTTGGTACAAAACTCTCTTTGGGCCAACTTAAAAGAGAATTGATCAAATCCATTAAAGATGACAAGATTGAAGAAGAGCTTTGGAGTTCTTACGTTCAAGCAATTGAGACTTTCCAAAGTATCGAAGAGTAGTTTAAATCCAGATTTAAAGATCATGGGGTAGGGCTTTTAAGCTTTCTACCCCATTTTGCAATGAATGACTCTTGCGGGAGGGAAATTCCACCAGATGCGTTTTACTTCCACCCCATACTTCTGTACAAAATCGTGTTTTAGCACCATTGTTCGCTTAAAATCGAGCGACTGATTGCCCGACAAATAAATACCTTTCACCCTTTTTAAACCGATATATTCGAAATAGGATAAAAAACCTCCGCTTTTGACAAGCTGTTCGAATTTAAGAAAAACTTTTTCGACAAAGCCTGATTGAAAAGAATTGAGAGGAAGAGAGGAAACGACAATATCGTAGGCGGATGCTTTAAAGTCCAAAATAGATGTTTCGTAAATATGTATATTTGGTAATCCTCTAAATTTTTGACGAAGAGCCGCACAAAATTTAGGATCGATTTCAACAATATCTAAAGAGTCTTCTGGCCGCATGTTCTTTTCAATAAAACGAGAAAGAGCACCTGAGCCTCCACCCACTTCTAAATACCGTTTTGGCTGGTCAAAGGCTACGGCTGATTGCTTTGAGATTTGCTGAGCTAATTTTTTAGAACTTGGAATCACAGACCCAATGATTGCTGGGTTTGTGAGATACCCTTTCAAAAACATTAAAGTGTCTTTCATCAAAAAATCTCCATGCTACGTATTTATTGCACACACTATATCAGGTTGAAAGAATAAAGTTTGCAAAAAGTATGACGCATCGTATAGTGGCAACATGGTTTATACACTTTCCTTACAAGCAAAAGCTCCCGATTTTGTACTTCCGGCTACAAATGGTAAAATCTATTCTCTTGATAGCTTTAAAGAAGCTGAGGTCTTAGTAATTTTTTTTACCTGCAATCATTGCCCTTATGTCATTGGATCCGACGAGGTATCTCGCAGCACAGCCGAAAGATTTCGACCTCAAAATGTGCAGTTTGTAGCGATTAATTCTAATAGTAAACAGACTTATCCCGAAGATTCATTTGACCATATGGTCAAGCGCATGAATGAGCACAACTTTCCATGGATTTATCTTTATGATGAATCGCAAGAGGTTGCTAAGAAATACGGAGCACTTAAAACACCTCATTTTTATGTTTTTGACCGCTCTCGCCACCTAGTTTACTGCGGTAGGGGAGTGGATAACCCAAAACACAGCTCTCAGATAACTGTTAATGATTTAGAAAACGCTCTTGAAGAGCATCTAGCGCATAAACCTATCTCATCACCTATTACAAATCCGATAGGATGCAATATTAAATGGGAGGGCAAGCCTGCTCACTGGATGCCTCCAGAAGCTTGCGATTTAATTTAAAACTATGTCTGCCCCTGTTTGTGATTTTCTAGAACAATACTATGCAACCCTTGGAATCCAGCCTCAACACTCCATCTTTGGAAAAAAAACCTGGGATTCTCCTACAGGGACTATTACATGTAGACCTCATTTTTTCTATAAAGAATGGGCAACAGTTACCGACAACTTTAGTACACTCAAAGCTCGTCGAGTACTCGTACTCCATTTTGAAGAACAAGTTTTTGGAATCTTTCTTAACAACAGCCCTTCCGGCGGGGCAGGCATAAAACTCTCATAACTATTCGGATCTTTCTTGTTCCCTGTTCCAGATTTTGTCATTGCATGGATTGACATCAATTAAAAAAAATGATTACTTGATTAAAGTATCGATGAGCAGATTTTGTATGTAAATTCTGACTCAAATAAATTTGAAAAAATAGTTTTAGGAGGGCTCAAAAAAAAAAAAAATGAAAAAGAAACATTTTTTATTTGTGTTATTTATTTTTGTAATTTCTCCCTTGTATGGGGTAGATGATTTTGCACTTATTGAAGACTGCAATCAACCTTGTGTTGAGGTAATGGACTGCAATCCACCTTGTGTTGAAGTAGTATACTGCAATCAACCTTGTGTTGAGATAATGGACTGTAATCAATATTGCTGTGGAGCAATGAGCTGCAATCAATACTGCGTTGATATTGAAATTGCTGCTTTATATTGGAGAACATGTAGCGAAAATCGTATATATGGCTTCACTGAAGGTGGAATGGGAACTGGTATTCTCGAAGATGATTTTAAATCAGTTGGACCTGATAATCAATGGGGCGTCAGAGTAAAAGCTTCTTACTTATTTAATCCTTGTATATTTGCTTCTACTGAGTATACATACTTTGATGAAAAGAGCGAAGATCGTACAGATGATCTTTTTACTAGCTATTTTTTTCCAAATAATGAGTCTGCATCCACTGAGGCCAATGTTGATATTTGCTATCAACGTTTGAGAGAGGTTTTCGGCCTTTCTTTTTTAAAATCTCATTGCATAGATTTTTATGGGTTTGCTGGAGCAAGTTGGTTATACATAAAAGAAGATGATTCAATACTTGCAACTCCGCCTCCTGAAACTCCACCTATACCTTCACAAAGTCTAAACCAAACTATGAAATTTAATGGTGCAGGTTTTGAATTAGGCTTTGGTTGGAAGTACATTTTTTGTGGACAATTTGGGTTTGAAGGAGAGATAAACGGTGTTGCAGGGATTGGAAATAGAAGCGGTACGGCGGTTATTACTAGCGATGACTCCAATGCTCTTGTAAATACGAACACAATACCTTCAACAACCATTTGTCTTCCTGGATTTGATATGAAGCTTGGGTTTGTCTATGAGCTTTCCTTGTGTTGCCCAGTCTGTTTTTCGATTGGTTATGAACACCATCAATTTTTCAATATTTTGCAGGGGAATCGGCTGTTTGTGACAGATTTTTTTGAGAGTCGAAATAGTCAAATCAAGCAGGATTTTGACATGGGTTTTGGAGGATTATTTATCTCTTGCGGCATCAAATATTAGGATGTGTTGAAGAGATTTTTTAATAAAAAAAATCGAAATTAAATGTGCACAAAGAAGCGAGAGACCCTCCACTTTTTCTAGATCTGCCCTTTAGAACTAAAGGGCAGATCTTTTGATAAAGCA
>JAJACO010000092.1 GCA_022601475.1 Chlamydiales bacterium | reverse complement strand
TCTTGCATGCGTGCAAGACGATTGAAAATAAAGTTTAATTTGATGAATCTCTTAAAAGACAAATTGCTCTATGCAGACGCAATATAAATAATTAGAGGAAAAGCTAATGTTTCGCCGCCCAGGAAAAAATCCGTTAGATGAAAACAACTCTCTTTATGAGGAAGAATCCCCGATTCAATCTCCCTATAGCCAATATGGATTGAAAAAAAACGACGCTCCTCCTCGAGTTTTTGATCCTCCTCACTCCCTACAACCCACAGAAATGCATGAAGAGAGCTGGGGACATTCTGCTACAACACCTCCACTTCCGCACCATTTTGAGGAAATGACAGGGGATGATGAACCTGAAACAACTCTTGGTGAAGGAGTGACCTTTCGCGGAGAGTTGAGCTTTGAGCGTTTTTTACGCATCGATGGTACTTTTGAAGGAGAGCTTCTCTCGCAGGGTAAAGTGATTGTGGGCCCTCAAGGTAAAGTGCGTGCCAATCTAAACTTACGCGAGGCGATCATCGAAGGAGAAATCGAGGGGAATATCACGGTGCAAGAAAAGCTAGAGCTACGGGGTGAGGCGTACATCAAAGGGAATATCATTGCGAAATCACTTTGCGTGGATGAAGGAGTCAAAATCGTAGGACACCTCACTATCACCCCAGAGAGTGAGATGCCTCCAGAAACCTCTGAAGTTTGAAAGATATTGGAATATTCAAAGTTTCACTTTGAATATTCCAATATCTGAGTTGTAATAACCGCTTCTGTTGGGATGAAATCGAGCCTATCAATCAGCGGATGAGTGCAGAAAATTGAAGGTTTGAGAGGTTGGAAGAGTGACCTTATATGTTGTCGCTCCAATAGGACCAGTCAAGGTGAATGTGCCATTTTTTGAACCTTTTTTTACCGATTTAAACCAACACTTTTGAAAATCTGATCCTGACGCTCTAGAACTGATTTCAAGCACTCCATAAGTGAGTGTGGAAACTTTGGTTGTACATGAGACTTTAAAAAACTGTCCGTTCTGATTCACGTAAGCGCTAAATGTTTTCCCTCCCAAAGGGCCTTCACTTTGCTGCATAGGAACTCCCATCACTGAGTAATATTCGGCAAGTTGATCGCATCTAGAAAAAAAAACGGATGCGGTTGGTTGAGACATGATCGCTCCTCTTAACATGATTAAAAAATTTGGTGCATCAACATATTAAAATGGGGTTTTGTTTGCAATCAAAAGATTTTTAGTGATTTATGAAAGCGCACTTGAGTGCTTTCATCTAGCTAAACTGCATTTCGGGTTGTTAAAAAAAAGATGCGCAAGCAAGACTTAAAGCATAAATTTTTTTTGGAAAAGCTGTCCAAAGAGCAGATGCACTATGTCGCAAGGTGGTTCCTGTTGTAAAAACATCATCCACAAGAAGCACGGTTTGATGGTCGAGTACAGTATTTTTCTTTAAGTAAAAGTTTTGCGCTAAGAGCTGCTCACGTTGCACTTTTGAAAGTTTGGCTTGCGAGAGATCTCCCGCTCTTCTCTTAACTAAAGGTTGGCTCTCAACCTGCAATGCTTTAGCTAAATGAGAAGCGAGTAGCGAGGCGTGATTTCTTTGTTGGAATAACCCTCTTGCAGGAACAGGCACAATGACATCTGGCAGAGGCCATTTAAGAGCTGTAAGTTGAAGAAGCAAAAAGGCTGCTCCTGTTTTTGCCAAGTAAGGCATATCTCCTTTTTTAAGCTGTTTAACAAGTGTTTTAACAGCGCCTGTATATTCAAGTGCACTCCCCATGCGCACTTGCCATTTTTTGTGCTCTATACACTCACTGCAAGGAGAAGCGCTCTGCTGCTCGGAAAAGCAGTATGGACAGCGGTTTTGTACATGTAAAAGCTGAAAATCTGAAGAACAGTGATCGCAAAAGAGCCTTTTTTGGCTCTTAAGGTCGATGCCACAGTGCAGACAGAGGGGAGGAAAAATAAAATCAAGTAACCTCATCAAAAATCACTGGCTTGGATGCGTGTTGCTTAAAGTATAGGAGGGGTTACTCACCGTCCCTTCAATGCTCACTGTAAAAAAATCTGCCAACTTCATCAAAAGATTGTATTGCCTCATCTTGATCTTCAGATTAAGATGCCCCGCAAAATCAACGTAGGCTGGTTGCCCTTTTGCTAAATAAAAGCGAGAGTGCTTCCCATCGCTATACATCTCTTTAAATTCGTGTAGCCACACCTTTTGCTCTTCAATGCTATAATGAATTGTTCCTTGGGCCGGAATCAAGGCCGTAAAATCTAACCCAATGCGCGCTGTAATCTCTGAAGGAATGAAGAGTAAATTAGTGAAAAAGTTCTTCCGCGGAATATTTGTAAACGAAATAGAACCCAATCCTGTGACAGTGTCAAGGTTGTGAAAGTTTCCAGAAAAGGCCTTAAGTTCAAAAGTGGGAATGCAGAGAAATCTATAAAAAGGTTTGTTTTTTGGGCTCCAGTGTGTCCAAGGGCTTTTTAGCCGAGCCAGACGCACGCTTGATAAAAACAAGCTATCTAATCCAAAATCCCCCTTTGCACAATCATAAAAAGCTTGGTTGATAAAAAGACGTCCTGCAAGATCGCGCACTTCAAAATTAGAGAGTTTAAGCGTAGAATCGTTGAGCTCTAAATCGGAAGAGAGGGTATCAAAACCCACCTGAGCCACCCCACAGTTCTCTCCGACCACTGTTCCTAAAAAGGTTGAATTTGCAACGCGCTCTTTGTCAAACTGAAAATCCCCTAAAAAAGTGTATGTCCCCTTTAAGGAATATTGAAGAAGCTTGTCTTGGAGCCAAGGATGTAGTTTTTCAGGTTCCAGCACAAGTTTTCCACAAAAAGCGAATGCTTCCTCTTCAACAGGAGTTAAGGAAGCTCCAATTCCTCCACAGCTCCCATGAATCGAGCGAATACACCACCCTTTTTCAAGATTTCTTTCCCAATTTGATACCAAAGCTTCTTGGGGATCCGCCGTGAGAATTTCTTGATCTGAAATGGCTAATTGTCCGTGACTCATCGTTTTGCTATCCGCACCCAAATAGAGCCAATAATCTTGATCTAAATACTGGCATTGTGTCCAGGCATTGAGCTCTTGAGGGTCATACATCAGCTTCAAATTCTTTAGATTAAGCGTTTTATCAAATAAGCAATACTCGCCATCTTTTAACTGCAAATACACCCACAGATTGTCTGGGTACACCTCCATAGAAACCTGTCCTTCAAGAGACTCATTGGACTTTAGGGTTTCCACTAACTGTAAAAGTTTGGGATGCACAGAGTTTGGAAACAAGGTTTGAGCAATCTCTTTGATCCACGGCAGCTTTTCTGGAGGAATCGAGAAATCAAAAGCATCGCAGTGAATTCTCTGATTTTCTAGATCGTAATGAAAACGGCCTAGCTTATACTTTTCAGAGTTATTAGCTGCTGGAAGTTCTACCTCTAACCCCTCAACACAAAGCCCTTTCTCAGAAGAATAGACACACTGAATTTGCTCATCGGTACAAAAATCAACGCCCCCAAATACAAAGTTGCTCACAGAAGCTGTGAGCGAGGCGTCAACACGTTGGCCAATCTCCCATTCAAAGGTGCCACTCCCTGTCAATTCTCCCTTTGGATGCCAAGTCGCTATTGTTTTTTCAAACGGATTGGCTAAATCCCACTTGATTTGATCTACACTTCCTCGCACACTCTTTGTGATCAAGTCATATGCGCCAGAAAAAACTACACCTAAATCGGGGTTGGAAAAACAAGAGATTTGATCCATCTGTAACAAGTGTCCATCTAACGCAACAGCTCCTCCCCCTTCCCATCCTCGATAACTCGCTTGATCAATTGTAAATTTTTTGCCCTCTTGGATCACTTTGAGATAAAAATCTTCTTCTTTCTCGGAACCTGTAAATACAAAGGTTTTTGTTTCATCCCCTCTTTCTGACTCTCCTTTAATGTCCAATACAATCTGTTCTTGATCGCTCAATTGACAGCTCATATTCAACAAACAATCTGGAATATCTGAGAAAACAATCTCAGGTGTCGATAAGATGAGCGGATTAGGAGTTTTTGCACTCAAAACCTCTCCCTTGCCACCTTTAAGTTCGAATTTATTTTTTATGTAGTCAAAGGCAAAACTTGTCTGATAATCAGAGAGAGAAAACAGCGGATTAGCGTGGTTTAAACGCAACTCACCTTCTAACTGTCCCGCAACTAATTGCGCTTCTGGAGTAAAATGGTAGTGAAAAAAGGCAGCATTCTCTTTGCCCATCACCTCTCCTTCAAAAGGAAGCTCGCATAAAGCCGATTTATTGAAATGGGATAAAAATCTTTGAGTATCGGAAAAAGAGCCGTAAACTTTATCCACCGAAATTTTTAAATCTAAATCTTTAAGAGAGTGGATCGCCAACTGCACATTTCCTTGCAGGTGTATTTGATCAATTGTAGAGTCGATGTCCTGCATATTAATTAACTCATTTTCAAAGTTAATAATGCCTGTTGAGTTTTCAAACCAAAGATCAAATTTTTTCTGATTATAACACCCATTTTGGATGGGAAGAAAGCCTATATGATTCCAGTTTGAGAGATCAAAATAATGCACAGCATGCAGCGAGTCATCCACCGTATCGACAGTTAGGCTAAAAGAGGGTCCTTCTACACGCAACTGCTCCCCTGCATAAAAAAGAACCAAGTACTTCTCGTCAAAAGACCCTTCAAAATCCACGCATCCAGTCGCTTCTATATTCACCTGATGGAGCACAAACGGAGCAAAAAACTTCTCTAATGGAAACTGAGATCCTCGAAACCAACCAAACCTCTTTTGAGAGAGACAAAATTGATCCATGAGATGATCAAGAAATGTATTGACGGACCCAGAAAGTGAGTAGCGGACAGCATCAGGCACAACAGCTCCTGTGCTCTCATTTTGCACTCCACACCCAAAATGGCATCCAAAATTGAGCTCATGCGTTTGCTCTTCTGTAATAGAGAGAACTCCCTCTAGCTCTAAGCCCCTACCATATCTTTTAACAGATGCATTGAGTGTAAAATAATCCTCAATACACGCTTCCTGAAATTTTTTCTTAAAATCATCTGAAAGCAAGCTGCTGATTTCTTGTGACGAGCCTCTAAAACCCATTTGCATCAAAATATCTTTAGAGTTCCAGTCTAATACAAGCTCTCCTTCCATTCCCAAGAAGTTGCCGGTTAAAGTGGAGCTTTCAATCTCTCCATTTTTTATGCAAATATTTGAATGCAGATTCTTTAAATCCCAAATCTCTCCTGCTTGCTGCAAAGATAAGCGCCCGCCGGATAAACAAAAAAGAGCGTTGATCTCTGAGGGGTTCAAAAAATCCACATCCAAATCGCAACGTATGTGGTCTATGGCGCTAGACATCTCTAACTCAGCATTTTCCCCCTCAATACAACTTAAACACAGCTCTCCTTTGATTTTTTGAGGTAATCCTTGGGTAAAATCTATTTGGACATCTCCCTCAATTGTCCCTCCTATAACATCCCAGTAGTTGAGGGATTCAGGAAGTGAGCCCTCAAAAAAATACTGAATTAAATGAGCGAACACAGGAAAAGAGTGAGAGTCAAAATGGGCAAATAGCTGCAGAGGTAATTCTTGTATTTTCTGAAATTGAGTAGAAAATAAGGGAGTATTGGAG
This sequence comes from Chlamydiales bacterium, assembly GCA_022601475.1. GTDB lineage: Bacteria > Chlamydiota > Chlamydiia > Chlamydiales > JAAKFR01 > JAJACO01. The sequence goes on along the minus strand of JAJACO010000092.1, from coordinate 20,547 downwards.
CCCCAATCTAATGCAAGAGCTCCAGAAGATTCTTTTCCTTGGGTAGAGTAGGCGAGATCAAATTTTAGATGTTGGGAAAAAGGCTTTTCTGAACGGTTGTCATATAGAGCGAGTTCCCCCCCCTCTACATTGATCTTAAAGTTTGTTTTAATAAAAGAAATTGAAGAAGACGAAAAATTAGGTGAGGTGGCCATCTCTGTTTTTTGATGGATCAATTTGAGTCGCTCTACTTGAAGATCTCCTCCAATTTCCCATTTTTTTAGGCTCAAATAGGGAGTGAAACGCGCTTGTTCAAAACTGATCTCTAGCTGATCGGGCTGTTGAATAAAACCTTTTTTAAATACGATCTGTCCCTCTTCAAAATAGAGGTCTTCAAACTGACATTTAGCCCCCAAAAACTTTTGAGAATAATGCGAGGCTGCAAAATTGATGCATTTAATTGTGAGGGGTTTATAAAACAACACCCCCACGCAGATGCCCACAAAAAAAAGAGAGAGAAAAAGAAGTTTTAATATCCGTGCCACACCTCCATCTTACAGGAGATTGCCCTCTTAGATAAAGCCATTTTTCTCCTATTCAATATTTTTACTTCTCAATTTCAAATCGATTTGATAGCTTATGCAATAAACCGATACAGACTATGCTAAGGAAATTCCTCGACTTTCAACTCTCTTTTTTTGAAAAAGACAAACCTCTTCACCGGATGCGTCCCTTAGTATCTGCTGTAGATGCCTTTTGCTACGAAGTGCCTCTCAATACCAAAAGAGCCCCCTTTATCCGTGATGCCATAGATCTTAAACGGTGGATGGTACTTGTTGTGATCGCCCTTCTTCCCACTATTTTAATGGCCATTTGGAATACGGGTTTGCAAAAAATGGTTTATGATAGTGGCAACTATGAGATGATGAATGCGTATTTACTGGCCTCCGATTCTCTAGGAGGCTATTTTCAATTTGCATTCTCAGATCAGCACTACCTCACCATCCTCAAATATGGGGCTATGAGCTTTTTGCCCGTCGTTGTCATCAGCTATCTCGTTGGAGGTCTTTGTGAAGGGGTCATTGCTTCGATCCGCGGACATGAGATCGCAGAAGGTTTTTTAGTCACAGGCATTCTCTATCCCTTAGTTCTACCTCCCACTATTCCCTATTGGATGGTGGCTATTGGTGTGGCTTTTGGAGTGATTATCGGTAAAGAACTCTTTGGCGGAACGGGTATGAATATCTTAAATCCCGCACTGACAGCACGGGCATTTCTCTTTTTCACTTTTCCCGGAAAAATGACAGGGGATATTTGGGCTGGCACAAACCCCACAACAACTGCGCATAGCTTGCAAACTATGAATACACAAGCTGGTCTAAACGAAATTGACGGATACACACAAGCGACCGCTTTGCAGGGGTATAATAGTGCGATCCCCGAGATTAAAAAAATTCAAGTAGATGCGATTGCAAGCAACACGCTGGGTGCTAAAGTGGCTAATTACCCTCTTATAGAAACCCACTTTGATCAATGGAAAACAACCGTCGATTCCGCAGGCGAGCTTGGCCAACTCAGTTTTGATCAAATGCATGCTTTTGTGACAGCTCCGATCGAACAGGGCGGTTTTGGTTTACTTCCGGGCAATTACTTGGCCGCCCATAATGCGGCTGAGTCGATCTATGGACTCGGCAATTTTACCGATGGCAATCTCTTTTGGGGCAATATCTTAGGGAGTATGGGAGAAACTTCCACCTTCGCATGCCTTTTAGGAGCACTTTTTCTAATCTGGACAGGTGTGGGCGCGTGGCGTACCATGCTTGCGTATGGAGTGGGCGTTTTTGTGACAGCCTACATCTTCGAATTTTTCTCAAGCCATGTGGGCATTGATTCAGGGGCGTGGAATCCGGCGCGATTTGCAATGCCGGCTTACCGGCAATTTTTGATGGGGGGCTTAGCTTTTGGGCTTGTCTATATGGCAACAGAACCTGTCTCCTCACCGGGGATGCGCGGAGGTAAGTGGATTTATGGTATTCTTATTGGTGTTGTGACGATTGTAATCCGAGTGATCAACCCCGCCTATCCAGAAGGTGTGATGTTGGCAATTTTATTTGGAAATGTCTTTGCCCCTTTGATCGATCACTACGTGGTACGTAATTTTAGAAGGAGAACACGCTTTGCAAGATCCTAGTAAAAGAGCGCCCCATACAGATTTTCAGGTTCTACTGTTTATTAGCTCTCTTTGTGTCATTTGTGCACTTGCCCTTGCGGTTGTCGCTTATGTATTAAGTACTCCTCAAAAAGAAGCTAAAGAGTTTGATCAACGAAAGCAGATGCTCATCGCCGCTAAAATTTTGAGCCACTCTGGCTATTTTGAGCTGCTAGATGATGAGAGCAAACCACAAATTGCACAGTTTGACCCAAGCCAAATGATTTTGGTGGCGGATCCTGAAGCTAAAAAAGCGACAGAAGATCAAATTAAGCAAGTGGCAGAATCAAGAATCCGTCCTCTTCTGACAGATAAAGAAGGAAATATCTATAGCTTAGAGGAAAAAAAAATCACCCTCACAGATTACTTAGAGAAAAATAAAAAAACAGGGTACGCCAATCTCCCTCTCAAGTTGTTTTATGCTATTTTACCCAACAAGAGCGATGCACAAAACATCACAGCGAGCGAGCTTGCCAAAGATCCCTCCCAAATCTATGCTTATGTGATTCCTGTTTCAGGATTTGGACTTTGGGCACCCATTTATGGCTACCTTGCCGTTGGAAAAAACGGGGACGAGGTGATTGGAACAACTTGGTACGATCATGGAGAAACCCCGGGGCTCGGCGCAAATATTACAGAAGCTTGGTGGCAAGATCAGTTCTATAAAAAATTAATTTTTCAAGAGTCTTCCTCAGGGACCACCGATTTTCAAACAACCGATATGGGCCTCATCGTTGTCAAAGGAAAAGTGCTGGATGTATTTGGGTCCTCCCCAAAATCCAAAAGTGCTGTTGATGGCATCTCTGGTGCTACACTGACAGGAGATGGGGTGACCCAAGCGTACAGAAACTCTCTTCAACCTTACAGAGAGTTTTTGATCAAAGTGAACAAGGGGTTCAATGACTGAGAAAAAGACACCGTTAAAAAACTATTTTTTTGAACCACTTTGGAACAATAACCAAGTTCTGGTTGCAATTTTAGGGATTTGCTCGGCACTGGCTGTGACAACTACACTTTCAACAGCACTTACCATGGGCATTGCAGTGAGTTTTGTGACAGGGTTTTCCTGCTTTTTTGTCTCTCTTTTTAGGAGATTTACACCCGATAGTGTGCGGATGATCACCCAACTGGCGATCATTTCCTCTTTTGTAATCATTGTTGATCAGTTTTTACGCGCCTATTTTTACGAAATATCCAAAACCCTTTCGGTCTTTGTAGGGCTGATTATCACCAACTGCTTAGTGATGGGGCGCACAGAGAGCATGGCTCGCAATGTTCCTCCTGTTCCCGCTTTTTTAGATGGTCTCGCTGCGGGACTCGGGTATGCATGGGTGCTCTTTTGCGTGGCCGGCTTGCGAGAGTTTGGGGGATTTGGACAACTCTTTGGAATGCAGATCATTCCTTTAAGCTGGTATGCCACACCTGAGCATCCCGACGCATACCAAAACTTTGGCTTAATGGTTTTAGCTCCTGCAGCCTTTTTCATCTTGGGATTTTTTATTTGGATCGCTAATCTTGTTAATAAACCCGACAAACCAGCATTTTAAAAGAGGCAAGCTATGTGGACAGGTGATTACACTTTCTTAAATTTGTTCGGCCTTGTGATCCAATCGGTGTTTATCCAAAACATTTTGCTCTCCTACTTCCTTGGAATGTGCAGTTATTTAGCGTGTTCTAATAGAGTTACAACGGCTAATGGTCTTGGTATGGCTGTGACTGTTGTTTTAACAGCTTCTGGCGTGCTCAACTGGTTTGTTAATCAGTTTATCACGGGCGATGGAGCTCTCAAATGGCTCAGCTTCATCGGCATTGATGGATCGGCTCTCAACTTAAGCTTCTTACAACTTATCGTTTTTATTTCTGTGATTGCAGCCTTTGTACAAGTGCTTGAGATTGTCATCGAGAAATTTTCTCCCGCACTTTACTACTCTTTGGGCATGTTTTTACCCCTCATTACAGTGAATTGCGCCATTTTGGGTGGAGTGCTATTTATGGTCACGCGGGAATATCCATTTTTTCCCGCGCTCTTTTTTTCTCTAGGCTCGGGGCTTGGCTGGTGGCTTGCCATTGCACTCATTGCAGCTATTCGAGAAAAGCTCACCTATTCTAATATCCCAAAAGGGCTTCAAGGAATGGGAATTACTTTTATTATGACAGGGTTAATGGCAATGGCGTTTATGGGTCTCTTGGGGATTGATCTTTCTCGTCCAAGCGGACAGGATTTACCGATTGTAGAAGAGAGTTTGATGCGTACAGAGGCGACACCCATCGCTTCCTCATCTCATTAACACAGTTGAGCTCTATTCCAGCCAACCTAAGATCGTTGCATAACTCAAGCCTGCAGTTGGGGGATCTCGAGCGAAGATAGTACATATGGTACAGAGAGCGAGAGATCTTTCAAATGGGGCTAAAAGACCCCAAAACGGACGCAGGCTTGAGTTGTTCAATGGTCGCACTATTTAAAGAGACATTTCCATGCAACGCTTATATATTTTTTTGTAATTTTCATTATAATACATTTATACTACAATTCTTCCGTTATGTAATTTTAAAAAGGAGTTTATCATGTCAATTAATAATAACACATCTATTAATAGCACGTACACGTATACACTTACCAAAGAACCACCACTGTCACCTATTCATATTATAGTAAATAATATTTTAAAAATTGAAAATAAACCAACCACTTCTCTGTTAAATCCAGATAATTGGGTCAAAATCTGTGAGGAAAAGAAGCAAGACGCGAAGGAAAAGCTATTTTCGTTTAATGATCAACTCAATTACAGCGGTGCGTTTGAAAATGAGCAGGCGCATGGGCAGGGAAAGCTATTCTGGCTTAGCGGTCAATTACACTACAGCGGTGCGTTTGAGAATGGGAAGCCAAACGGGTGGGGAGAAGAATTCCGATTTGATGGTACATCATGCTATAGAGGTGAATACAGGGATGGGCAGCGACACGGACAGGGAAAGCTATGTTGGCCTAATGGTCAACTAAACTACAGTGGTGCGTTTGAGAATGGGAAGCCACATGGGCGGGGAGAAGAATTCCGATCTGATGGTACATCATGCTATAGAGGTGAATACAGGGATGGACAGCGACACGGGCAGGGAAAGCTATGTTGGCCTAATGGTCAACTAAACTACAGTGGTGCGTTTGAGAATGGGAAGCCACATGGGTTGGGAAAAGAATTTCGACTTGATGACACACTGAACTACGAAGGTGAGTATAAGGATGGGCAGCGACACGGACAGGGAAGGCTATATTGGTTGCACGAGAAAGAAAAGTTATACTGGCCTGATGATAAACTAAACTACAGAGGTGCCTTTGAAAATGGGAAACCACATGGGCGGGGAGAACTATTCCAACGTAACGGCGCATTACACCACATAGGTGAGTATAGAGATGGGAAGCAATACGGACAAGGAAGAGAGTTCCGATCCGATGGTACACTCAACTACAAAGGTGAGTATAAGGATGGAAAGCCACACGGACAGGGAAAGCTATTCTGGCCTAATGGCAAACCACACCACATAGGTGAGTATAAGGATGGGAAGTCACACGGGCAAGGAAGATCATTCCGATCTGATGGTACACCCAACTACGAAGGTGAGTATAAGGATGGGAGGCCACACGGGCAAGGAAGATCATTCTTGTCTAATGGTAGACTATTGTACTCAGGCCAGTTTCAAAATGGAAAATATCATGGACGAGGATTGTATGTTTGGCCCGGTGACAGCGCATGTTGTGACGCTCTTTTTCATGAAGGGCAGCGTATAACAGAAGGAATATTTCAACCTGAGATAAACTCAAAGCTTTTTTAAAAAAAATAAGTCCAAGCATAATATGGTGAATTAAGTTTAAAATGATATAGAATTGTACTAGATTTTAAAGTCAGAATGAGACCATTGAACAACTCAAGCTTGCGTCCATTTTGGGGTCCTTTAGCCCCATTTGAGAGATCTCGCGCTCTCTGTACCATATGTACTATCTTCGCTCGAGATCTCTCAACTGCTGACCACTAAGTGGATTGGTCTGAAAATCCCCAAAAATTCTCTATTAGAACGTCGCTAACTTTTTTAGATTATAACACATACACAGAAGTGTGAACTGCAACGTATTTTTGGCTAAACTTCTATAGCGCACCCGCCTATAGCCATAGCTTCGGTTTTGTTTGCTATAAAAGAATTTATCTCTAGTTAATAATTTAATTTCTATTTGTCGCAAAGGAAACATTTCTGCTTTATGATTACAACATTTCTTTTTTACTTACATTATAAAACTTTGTTTGTTATACTCATTTTCTATATTAACAAATTTAAAAAAAAGGGAATTTATAATGTCAATAAATAATAATACATCTATTAATAGCGCATACAAATATGCGTTTTCCAAAGAAGAGTCCTGTACTCAAAAAACTACTTATAATATAATAAATAATTTCTCAAAAATTAGCCGTGTATCTATTTCTTCTCTTTTAAATCAAAATAATCAGGTCAATGTCCGTGAGAATGAGAAACCACACGAGCAGGAAGAGCTATTTTTGCTTAACGATCAACTAAAATACAGCGGTGCATTTGAAAATGAGAAGTTACATGAGCAAGGAAAGCTATTCTGGCCTAATGGTCAACTAAAATACAGCGGTGCATTTGAAAATGGGAAGTTACATGGGCAAGGAGAACTATTCTGGCCTAATGGTAAAATAAACTACAGCGGTGCATTTGAAAATGGAAAGCCACACGGGCAGGGAGAGCTATTCTGGTCTAATAGTCAACTAAACTACAAAGGTGCGTTTGAGAATGGGAAGCAGCACGGATTAGGAGAAGAATTCCGACTCGATGGTACACTCAGCTACAGCGGTGAATATAAAGATGGGATGTCGCACGGACAAGGAAAAGCATTCCTGTCTAACGGTGCACTATTGTACTCAGGCCAGTTTCAAAATGGAAAATATCATGGACGAGGATTATATGTTTGGCCTGGTGGCAGCGCATGTTGTGAAGCCATTTTTCATGAAGGGCAACGCATAACAGAGGGGATTTTTCAACCTGAGGTTGACTCAAAGCTTTTTTAAAAAAAAATAAGTTCAGGTTTATATGAGACCGTTGCATAACTCAAGCTTGAGTTGTTCAATGGTCTCTCTCTATGCTCATTCCTTAGAAAGAGACTGACGGTAGCTCGCTTCATCCATTAGAGAATCCAAATCCTTTAGATTTTCAATTTGAAGTTTTAAAAACCACCCTTCTGATTCTGCAGACAAGTTAACTTTTTCGGGGTGCTCTCTCAAAGAGGTATTTACAGAAAGAATCTCTCCGCGAATTGGAGTGTAGATGTCCACTGCAGCTTTTGTCGATTCTACGACAACAACAGCCTCTCCTTGAGTGACTCGCTGTCCGACAACTGGAAGCTCTACATAAACGATGTCACCTAATTCTTTTTGTGCATACTCTGTGATTCCAATTGTGGCTACTTGCCCCTCGATTTCAACCCATTCATGTGATTCTGAAAATTTTTTCATATTATACCAATTTTAAACTTGCCCAAAGGCTGGGTTGGCTCTCGATTGAAAAATCTGCATCGCTTGCAGAAAAATTTTGTTTAGAGCCATTGATCCGGTTGATCCGATAGGTAAATCCCAATCGATCAAACTGGGTTGGATCATACCCATAGAGACATTCGGAGGGAATAAAAATTTTGATTCCACTCCCTTTTTTATTTTTTATTCCCTGCACAACAAGAAAGTTTGGATCGCATAATTCATGCGCATCCTCAGTTCGAAAACGGGTCACCTCACCCGCTTGCACCTCATCCCCATTGGAGGCAACAGGGCGTGGCAAAAAGTAAAAATGATGACAAAAACGGGTATTAAACCCTGCTGTTTTTACATCACGTGTATCAAAAAACAGCTCGACAGAATCTGCTGCTGCAATTTTTGGAAAATCAGGCTGATCAAAAGCTCCCTCAACTTGAATTTCTAAATAGATCCCTTTTGCGTGCCATCCTATGAATACACCGGCAAAGGGACAACTATTTTGAAATACGGAGAGATCGGGAAGCTTGTGCTTTTTTTCAAGCTTTTGTCCCTTAGTCGCATGGCAGTCCATTTGGAAGGCAAAAAAATTGGCCGCATTAAGCGAAACGATCTCTTCAAGCATTGTTTATAGCTGCTGTAATAGCTTTTCAAAGTAACGGCATCGCGCCTCTTGCGATAGAATGGCTTGTGTTTGCACAAGCTTCTCCGAGGGAAGTGTGGTGTCCAATTTTCGATCTAAAAAACTATACACATAAGCTCCAATAGAAGGGTCTACTTTCACCTCCGAATACACGCCTTCATCAAGAGCTAATACCTCATCCACCGCAATAAATTCTTGCTCTGAGCGCGTGATTGTTTGGGTTGTTCTCTCAACGACAAACTGACCAGCTAAATCTCCTTCTGGAGCTTTGAGTTTAAATTGCGTCAGGTGATCGGAAAAACGGAGAAGAGCGGCCTCTTGCACATCTGTAGCTCCACTCGCCTCAACATAGCGTTGTACTAGGCTCTGAGCTCCTCTTCTCTCTCCAATTTTCTCCAATAACCCCTCTTGCTTTAGGGCAGCACGGTAGGACATGACCTCTTTGGGTAGCCCTCTTTCTAGGACTAAAAATCGATAAAAGTGCTCTCCATCTTGAGTAAATCCAACAACTTCATCTTCCAACTGGAGCTGCTTCAACAACTTTTGGGTGTCGGTGATGCCTATCAATGGCTTTTCTGTTTGTGAAGTTAAAAATAATCTTTTTTCATCCATTTGAGCTTCGATCAAAGCCTCTTCTATCCATTCGGGATGTTGCTCTACAATCTGCAGGCGCGCAAAGATATCGATGCGCTTACGCATTTTCTGATCTAACCCCTCTAGAATTTCAAATGCAGAACCGGTTTTTTGTGTGAGCTCCGGAAACTGTTTGCCAAGTATCCCCAGATGGTCTGGATGACACTCCCAATCAAGAGTCTCTTTGACACTCACTTTAGCTTGTAAAGATTCTTTAGACACTTCTGCAAAGTATAGATCAAACGCTTGTCCCACAAGCTCGGGAGCTCTTGTTTCTATTACATCGAGGGAGGCGTATTGAGAAGGAATCTCTAAAATTGAGCGACGATTAGCACCCACAGCATCGATATACGTTTCAAAGTTTTTGAGGTCAGCTTCATTTTTTAGCACAAGCTCTTTGGGCATCTGGTAGAGATCTACTGTGACATTTTCAAAAGCAAAAGCATAAAACTTAGAGAGAAGCAAAGGATCTACAACGACCGCATCCCCCACCTCGTGCATCATCCGTCTAAAAAGAGTGACATCTCCCCAAATTTTTAATGCAGTGGATTCGGTTAAGTTATTTTGACGCAAATAAGCCTGCAAAAGGGCGTATCCATCTTCAAAGGGAAGCTGTACTCTTTGAGAGATCGCTTGATAAGCTTCTTGACTCCTATATACAAGGTCGGTAAAAACTTCGTCTTTTGAAACTTTATATCCTGATTTTCTTGCGAGCGCTGCGCCTTGAATCACACTATCTGCCATCGCTTCTACAAAGCTTTCTCCAAACCACTCATTTAGATTTTGGTAGCCAAAGAGTGCAATATTCTCTCTTGCCAATCGAGGATCTCCGGGAAGATGTGTATTATTTTGTTCTTGGTAGCGAAGCGCCTGCGAAAGAAAGACTGGAGGAAACTCTTTTTGTGCTAAAAACAGCGCATTTCTAAGATTAAAATCGCCATTTCCTTTTTGATGCGCTTTGAGTTTTTCGGGGAGATCTGGCGCAAAAAATGACCACATACTCTCGGCCGTAAGCAGTGGTTGATAGGGATGAGTATACGATTTATAGTTTTTTTCTTTAGCAAGCTTTTGCTCAAACTCTGCCTGGAAAGAGTCGCCATATTTTTGAACAATGAGAGCAGCCATGCCTGTCTGCAAAAATTCTTTGGAAATCACACCGTCGTTTAAAAAATTGGTTTCCAAAAGCTTTTGACCCACCATCCACTGCTCGGAGTTAAGGAAATCAGCCATTTGCGTTGTATAACTTCGCTCATCTTTTTTGCTCTCCCCCTCAATAGGTGCTAGAGCTTTGGCTGTACCAAAAAAGACAAAACTCGAGATGATAATGATTGTAGTGAAGAGGAAAAAAAACTTTTGGTATTTGCGAAAAAAATGGAGCATATCAATTCATATTGTTTAGAGTATTCATAAACCAACCTTTATAGCAAAAGAGGGGAATGCTAATCAAGCTGGGACTTACGGTATGTTGACTAATTCAAGCCTTTTCACCTCATTGAACTTTTGGAGAGTGAGTTCCAATTGATCCATCGGGAGCGCAGACACTCTGAGTGATCTAATACTAGAGCAGGCCATGAAAAAGCTTCTGCACTTCCCCCAAATACGACTTGACAGGATCAAAATACCAGCTGCGCGCCTCCTCCGGGGTCACTCTTCTTGAAAAGGTCAAATCTTTATTAAAAACATCCTTTAAATCGCCTGTGATCTCAGCACTATCAATCACAACAATCAACTCATAATCTCCCATATCACTTCTTGTTCCTAGATTGTAGCTCCCCACAACTGCCTTTTTGCCATCTATAAGCATCATTTTTTTATGTAAAAGCACATTTTTTACATAATACTCTGAGATTTCTGTGTTTTTAACAGCCTTATTTGCCACCGACCATACATCCCAAAAATGAAACGTGTCTCCATAAAACATTGGCACGTAACTCATCCGATTGGCCCAACAAAAAAACTGAGAATAATCAGGCGCAATGTCTGTCAATCCATTCGTGATCACTTTAAGATGCACTCCCCGGTTCACAGCGCGTAAAAGAGCTTTAAAAATGGGCTCTACCGGGCAAAAGTACAGATTGGCAATGTCTATTTCTTCTTTTGCAGAATCAATCAAACGCACATATTCTGCCGTGATCGCATTCTGATTTTGATAGGGGCCTCCCAAAACCAACTTGATGTTAGAATCATTAATCTCTTTTTTCCTGTCCGAGAGTTCAAATCTTTGCACAACAGGATCTGCACTAAGAGGTTTAAAGTGGGGGTTATCTTTGAATTTTTCTGGGTTCTTTTCGAGAATGCCCGTTTTGTTGTAATTCTCCCAAATCGAGTACGCTTTATAAAAGGTTTCTCGCAGCTGTTTTGCAAATGTTCCACGTCCAACAATGTCTTGATCTCGCATTGCAGCGGGAAGTCCTTGGGTCACAATCGATGTTTTTTTGTTCTCTCTACTTGGTGTAAAGGTCCCAACAGAACATTGCGATTCATCCAGATTAGTCCCTCCCACCGAGAAGTACTTTTCATCAACGACAAACATTTTAATGTGATTATCCACGCCTGAAATATCAGGCCAAAGAAGCACGATACTACTGGCGTGTTCGAGATGAAAGTTATGGGGGTATTTAGTCAATAAACGATCAATCATCCGTTTATCGTCCTCCTCTAGAAGGATGGGCGTTGTTAAAATATAAACCTGTAAATTCGGAACTTTTGTGATGCGCGCTTCGATCTCTGAGAGCAATCTCCGGGCGATCTCTCCGCCAAATAAACAAGCAGAAATTTCTACAAACTCCGTCGCTTGCCGCAAGGCGTCAATGTCCCATTCAAACATCTCTAATCCATTATCACAGACGATGAATGCATTCTCTTTTTCTGAAGAAAAAAGAGAGGAACTTAAAAGTAGGTGACAGCTAAAGAGTAAAAAGAATAGTTGCCTCACAGAAATCCTCTAAATTTTCTTTGAAACTGCCCTAAATAGGCAATGACGGGATCGAAGTACCAGTCTCTCGCCTCTTCAGAAAAAATTTCGCGGGAAAGTTTTAAATCTTTTTCAAATACCTTGATCGCCGATTGAGTGACTGCTTCTGATTCAATCTCAACAAGCAGCTCATAGTCACTATAAGCACTTTTAAAACCCAAATTATAACTCCCCAAGATCAAGGTTTTACGATCCACCATCATGCATTTCTTATGGAGTATGATATTCTCTACGTTATATTCGTAAATGCGCGTATTTTTAATAGGTAAGACTGCGGCGGTTGCACCTTCCCAAAACCAAAAAGTTCTTCCATACATCATAGGGACGTAACTCAACCGATTGGCCCAACAAAAAAACAGGGTCCCTGCGGGAGAAATATCACTCAGTCCATTTGTGATGACTGTCAACTTAACCCCTCGATTTACAGCGTCTATCAGGGCATAAAAAATAGAATCAAGAGGAAAGAAGTAGAGGTTTTCGATAATGATCTCTTCTTGTGCTCCGTTGATTAGGCGAATGTACTTTTCTGTAATCGCACTCGGGTTTTGATGAGGCCCACCTAAAAAGAGTTTAACCTGATTCTCTTCGAGCTCGTGCCGCTTTGTGCAATTCTCAAATTTTTTAACAAAAGCTTTTTTGGTCACTTCTGTTTGATGATGATTGCACTCAAACTTTTTGGGATCTAGCTCTAAAACTTGTGTAACATTGTAATTTTCCCAAAGAGAATAGAGTTGATAAAACGTAGCCCTTAGTTGTTTTGCAAACTCCCCTCTTCCCACAATATCTTGATCGCGCATCCCGGCGGGTAAAAGGTCTGCCAGCTCTGGGGATTGCCCATCTTTTGGAGCTTTAATCGGTGTGTAGGTCCCTTCTGTGCAATGCGCCTCTTCAAGATTGGTTCCCCCAGTAGAAAAGTAGGTCTCATCGACGACAAAGAGTTTGACATGGTTGTCAATGGTTGTAATATCCGGCAATAATTTAACCACCTGGGATGAAAATTCAATGTGAAAATTATTTGCAAAGTTTTCTGTTAGAAACTCAACGCTCTTCCAGTCCTTATCTGTAAGAAGCAGTGGAGAGCAGAGTAAATACACTTGAAGATCGGGAACCTGCAAAAGTCTGTTTTCAATGTGTGCAAAGAGCTCTTGAGCTGTCTCACCTCCAAAAAAACAAGCAAGAATTTCTACAGAGTGCTGCGCATTGTCTAAAAATTCCAAATCCCAATGAAACATCTCCAGACCATTTTCACACACAACGACCGCATTTGTTTTCTCATTTCCGTGAAGGGCGCTGAATAAAAGAGCAAAGCTGACTACAAAATATATCAAACGTGTTTTCATGATTCCTCAAATTTTTCTGAAAAAGCGATTTGCAAAAGATCTTTTAAAGCTTGCCGCGCCTCTTTCAGCTCTTTTTGCGTCCAATCCTGCCCAAGAATGGAAAAACTATTTTGACGCATTCCACCCAAAACCTGCGTCCCCTTAGCGAGCACTCGCTCCAAATACGAAAGAGGAAGCAAACCAAGAGAAATTGAGCCTTGATGTAAAAATCCATCTCGCGTTTTTCGCTGCGCTGCGCCCCCAATTTTTTTATCCGCAATCATCACATCATATTTAGTGGGTTTGGCCATGCAAAAGCTCTTGCAGTGTTCGTCTAAAGGAGTGGGGTCTTCGGGGAGCAAAAGAGTGGGGATATCGATTAATTGACGTATGGCCCATGCAACTCTTTTGTTAACAAAAGCGTAGTTATCAAGAGGATTGTGAGAAAAGTGCGTAGAGCTTGCCGGAACAAGCACCGAAAATGCAAAATCACAGTTGTGAAAAATAATCCCACCGCCTGTTGGGCGCTTGGCTAAATCGAGATTATTTTGTTTTACACCTTCCATGTCCAAAAAATTTTTTGGATCTATAAAGTGGCCATATGTGACTGCATCTGCTTCCCAATCATAAAGGTGTAGCAAGCAGTCTGTTTCAGACTCGAGATCCTCAAGCAATGCGGCATCCAACTCCATATTTTCTGAAGCTGTCCGTTTTCCGGTATCAATACTTTGCCAACTCATAGGTACTTAATTAAATAGAAAACAAGAACTTTAACGTATTTTTAACAATAATTCAATCCTAGATTTCATTTCTCTCTATCTGAGCTATTTAAAAATTTAGTTGAATCAAGTGACGGTCAGGGGTTACAATAAGCTTGTGGATACGCGTTGCTGTTGCCTAATTATTCCCCTTTACGTATACCCAGTGCTTAACAAACAAAAAACGAGATACCTATGTTTGACAAATTCACAAATCGCGCAAAACAAGTCATTAAGCTCGCAAAAAAGGAAGCTCAAAGACTCAATCACAACTATTTAGGAACTGAACACCTACTACTTGGCCTCCTTAAATTAGGTCAGGGCGTGGCTGTTAATGTCTTGAGAAATCTAGGATTAGATTTTGAAACAGTGCGTGGAGAAGTGGAGAGATTAGTGGGCTATGGACCTGAAATTCAAGTCTATGGAGATCCAGCTCTCACCGGGAGAGTCAAAAAAGTATTTGAATATGCAAACGAAGAAGCTGCCGGTCTTGGGCACAATTACGTTGGAACAGAACATCTTCTTTTAGGCCTGCTCCGTCAAACAGATGGTGTAGCCGCGCAAGTTCTTGAGAATCTCAATGTAGATCTTCAAGAAGTAAGAAAAGAGGTTCTCAAAGAGCTTGAAACATTCAATCTACAACTCCCTCCTGCAGGAAGTGCGGGTGGTATGGGTGGTAAAGCTACAGAAAAAGGTTCTGAAAAACTCCCCGCGCTGCGCGCCTACGGGCACGATCTGACAGAGATGAGCCGAGAGGGAAAATTAGATCCAGTCATTGGCCGGACCAAGGAAGTGGAAAGACTCATCTTAATTTTATGCCGACGGCGCAAAAATAATCCTGTGCTCATCGGAGAGGCTGGAGTTGGAAAAACAGCGATTGTAGAGGGACTGGCTCAAAAAATTGTGAAAGGAGATGTCCCCGAAAATCTCCGAAAGAAAAAGCTCATCACCCTTGATTTAGCACTCATGATTGCAGGTACTAAATACCGTGGTCAGTTTGAAGAGCGCATTAAAGCTGTGATGGATGAAATTAAAAAGAATGGAAACATTCTTCTTTTCATCGATGAATTACACACCATTGTGGGAGCCGGAGCTGCAGAAGGAGCCATTGATGCCTCCAATATCTTAAAACCCGCTCTTTCTCGCGGAGAATTGCAATGTATCGGAGCGACGACAATTGATGAATACCGCAAACACATCGAAAAAGATGCAGCTCTTGAAAGACGTTTTCAAAAAATTGTTGTTCAGCCGCCTAATGTTGAGGACACAGTTGAGATTTTACGCGGTTTGAGAGGTAAATACGAAGAGCATCACAATGTGATGATTACAGATGAAGCTCTTGAAGCTGCTGCTGTTCTCTCAGATCGTTATGTTCACGGCCGTTTTTTACCGGATAAAGCGATCGATCTTTTAGATGAAGCGGGCGCCAAGATGCGAGTTTCGATGATGAACCAACCCTCCGATCTTGCCCAACTAGAAACTTTAATTGAAGAAACTCGCCGTGCAAAAGAGGCTGCCATTAGCACGCAAGAATATGAAAAAGCTGCTCGCTTGCGAGATGATGAAAAAAAACAAAGAGACAAGCTTCAGGCTATTCTTTCAGAGTGGGAAACAAACAAAGAAGAGCATCAAATCCCTGTTGATGAAGAATCTGTTGCTCAAATTGTTGCTACTCAAACCGGTATCCCTGTCACCCAGCTGACAGAAGAGGAAACTCAAAAACTGCTCAAAATGGAAGAGACGCTCCGCTCTGAAATCATTGGACAGGACGAGGCTGTCAATACAGTCTGCCGAGCGATCCGACGAGGACGTACAGGAATTAAAGATCCCAATCGTCCAACCGGTTCCTTCTTATTCTTGGGGCCTACGGGCGTTGGAAAAACCCACTTAGCTCGTTTGTTGGCTACCCATATATATGGGGGAGAAGATGCTCTTATTCAGGTGGATATGTCAGAATACATGGAAAAATTTGCCGTCAGCCGCATGACAGGATCTCCTCCTGGGTACGTGGGACATGAAGAGGGAGGTCAGCTCACAGAACAGGTGCGACAACGCCCCTACTGTGTGATTTTATTCGATGAAATTGAAAAAGCGCACCCCGATGTGATGGATCTTCTATTACAAATCCTGGAAGATGGAAGACTGACAGATTCTTTTGGTCGCAAAGTTGATTTTAGACATGCCATCGTGCTGATGACCTCCAATTTGGGAGCTGATTTAATCCGGCGTCCGACAGACATTGGATTTGGCTCTAAAACTGGAATGCCTGACTTTAAGATCATTGAAGAGAAAATCAAAAAAGCGATGGAGAAACATCTCAAACCAGAATTCTTAAATCGTCTCGATGGAACAATCATCTTTAAGTTACTCGATGAAGAGTCGCTTTCAAAAATTGTCCATTTGGAGCTTAACAAAGTCAAAGAACGTCTTGCTGCCCATCACGTTTATTTAGATCTGAGCGAAGAGGCCGTGCATTTACTTGTTAAACTTGGAAACCTTCCTGAAATGGGAGCGCGTCCACTCCGTCGTGTGATTGAGCAATACATCGAAGATCCTCTTGCCGAAAAATTGATCCTTCATCCTGGGTCAAAACGGAGCTATTTTGTCCGAACAAATAACGAGGAACTCGTATTTGATGAAGAGATTGAAGCGATCGCCCCCGCTTCAGCCTAAAGAATACTGGCACCGCCTAGGCAATGTTCATTTTGGTAAAAAACGATCGCCTGGCGGGAAGTGATGGCTTTTTGGGGCTCATCAAAGATGACTTTGAGAGTTGTCTCCTCTTTTTGAACCGTGCAAGCTACATCTTGTGAGCGATAGCGCACTTTTGCGGTGCAGCGCAAGGGGAAAATCGGAGCATCACCCACCCAACTCGCCTCACTAGCCACCAAGAAATTTTTATAAAGAAAGGGGTGATCCTCGCCTTGTTCCACGTGGATCACGTTTCTTTCCACATTCTTGCCCACTACATACCAAGCCTCTCCGGCGCCTCCTATAGCGAGTCCCCGTCGCTGTCCAATTGTGTAATAAGCGATTCCATCGTGCCTACCTACTACCTTTCCAGTTGCTGTTTCAAAGTTTCCAGGTTTATTGGGGATAAACTGTGTTAAAAACTGTTTAAAATTGCGTTTGCCGATAAAGCAAATGCCCGTGCTATCTTTTTTTTGAGCAGTTGCAAGCCCCTCCTGCTCTGCTAAAGCGCGCACTTGCTTTTTTTCGAGTTCTCCGATTGGAAAGAGCACCTTTTCTAAGATTTCTCGCTTCATTGTGTATAAAAAATAACTTTGGTCTTTATTAGAATCGACCCCTCTACCAAGAGAGCACTCTCCTCTCTGATCTAGCTTACGGCAATAATGTCCAGTTGCTAGGTAATCTGCACCCAGCTCCATCGCTTTATCAAAAAAAACCTTAAACTTGATCTCTCTATTGCATAAGATGTCTGGATTTGGGGTATATCCAGCCTTATAGTCTTCTAAGCATTTAGAAAACACCTCATCCCAATATTTTTTTGAAAAATTAACAGAATAGTGTGGAATATTGAGTTGGTCGCACACCGCAACAACATCTTCATAGTCGCTGACAGCAGGACAAGGACCTTCTTCTTCCCAGTTTTTCATGAACAGACCAATCACGCGATACCCTTGCTGCTTAAGCAGCAGGGCGGTGACAGAGGAGTCGACACCCCCAGACATTCCAACAACAACAGTTTTCATGGCTAAGTAGCATAACGTAAGAAGGAATATATTTTAGAGCACTTTAATTCCATTATCCCATCGACCTTCTGCAATAATCTGTCCATCAGGAGTACAGCACATACCCCACCCGTTTGAGGTCCCATGTTCAAACTCTCCTATAAATTGCGTGTTATTCGGATAAGTTATTTTTCCCCAACCATTTGGGATTCCATTGAAATGTTTTCCGTAGTACACTCTACCATCAGGATGGATCCATTCACCAACATGCCATTTATTTTTTTTGACATTCGGTCCATCAGTTGCACTCAACGGATCCTCGTCGATCTGTCTTCCATTTCTATACTCTCCTGTGTGTTGTGCGCCATTCGGATAAGTCGCTATGCCCCAGCCATTTGGGTCTCCATCCTTAAACTCTCCTATGAATTGCGTGCCATTCGGATAAGTCATTACGCCCCAACCATTTGGAATGCTATTAAAATGTTTTCCGTAATATACTCTACCATCGGAATGGCTCGTTTTACCTATAGATCCTTTATTTTTTTCGGTAATCGATTCATCGGTTACACACAACCCCTCCTCGTTGATCGGTATTCCATCTCTAAACTCTCCCATGTGTTGCGCACCATTCGGATAAGTCATTATTCCCCAACCATTTGGGGCTCCACCCTTAAACATTCCCATGAATTGTCTATGATCCGGATAAGTCATCATTCCCCGACCATTTGGGATCTTATTAAAATGTTTTCCATAGTATACTGCACCATTAGAGTAACTCAATTCACCAACATGAGGAGGCTCTTCCTTCTTCAATGAAGTTATATCTTGTTTACCATCTACATCGCGTGTCAAAACCTTAGGATTCCAATGCACAGACCTCTGTTTTAACTGGGGATTCCAAATAATCTTTTCGTCTATAGATTTGTCTTTTATAGATTCCTCTTTTATAGATTCTTCTTCTATAAAATCAGTCGCTTCGAATAATGCTCGTTCAAGTAATAAACTCATATTTTCGAACGCATGCAACAAACCATTAAAAATCCTTGTAGATGGATCTACAACTGTTGTATTCATAGACTGCTCGACAAGGTCTATATTTCTTGAAATAAATTGAATCATATAACTACATTAAAATATTTTTTGAAGAAGTGATTTTAACACTAGAAAAAATATTTGTAAACACAAATAAAGAATAATTGAAATGGTCTTTGGGGGTTGAAGAATTCCACCTTTTTCCATTTTGAAACCTTTTCACTTGCATTTTTGCTTCTCCGCGTTGACGAAATAGAAATCCAGCCTCTTTGGAGAAAACACTGATATGCATGTGTTTTAATCTCTAAAAGAGCATAGCTGTCTAAAGAGAACGAAAAACTTAAGCCTTTCGGCGGTCTTTTTATGCGTTAAGACTCGATTCCCACTCTTTTACATATTCGAGAACCTGTTCTTTTCCGGGCTTGGTCTGAAAAAAGGCACGCGCTTGTTCATTGACATTCAAGTGAGCTAACTTAGCTAATAAATTGAGGTGGTGCTTATCCTCGCTCGCAAAAAGAAAAAACAGTGTATGTACACGTTCTCCATCAAGAGCGCCATACTCAATCGGTTCATCAGGATAAACAATTTCGATCACGTCATAATGGGTGTCGAGCAAAAAGTCTCGCGTATGAGGCACTCCAATGCCATGCCCTAAGGTAGTGGGCATCATCCGTTCCCTATCGAGAAAAAGCTCTGTCAGCACCGTCGGGTCAAGATCAAAGCGCTCTCCCATTTGCCCCATCACATTGTGTATTAATGCTTCTTTGGTCAAACCAGGTATATCCATGTGCACCTGTCCACGATAGAGAGCGCGATAGAGACTAAATTGCATATGATTTTTAGAAGTATTGGAAAGAGTGGTCTCAAGTTTTTGTTGCAGTAGCCAGTCTTCGATCTCCGTGCGCGAAAAGCGTGTTTCGTTGTTGAGCTGATAGGCCGGAATTTTTCCCTCAGCTAGCCAAGCGAGTAGAGTTGCCTCTGACACATTGAGTAGTTCTATGACATCTTCAATTTTTAAATCCACTTTCTATATCCCCGTAAAAAGGGCTATAATGTCTTCTGGGTTGCTCAATTGCAAGATTTTTTTACGTCTTTCTTCATCTTTTATAGCCAATGTAAGCCTAGAGAGTAGCTGCAAGTATTCAGTTTGCTTATCATCCGGTCCCCCTATCATAAAGATAAGCCGTACCGGAACACCATCTAAAGCGTCCCAAGCGATGCCTTTCTGGTGGATGCCTATGGCAATAAAAAAAGTGTCATATCCGGTGAGTTTCGCATGTGGAACGGCCACTCCCATCCCAATTCCTGTTGAGACAATACTCTCTCTTTCCAAGATGGCTTGATAAAACGCTTGCTTGTCGAGCAGTTTTTTTTCAGCAGCAAGTTTATCCACGAGCACTTGAAGCGCCTCATCTCTTTTAGAGGCCTCGAGATGTAAAACAAGTTTTGGATTGAGGTATTTAGAAATTAAAAAGTGAGGTGTATTACGATTCGGGTTTTGTCGTGAATGAAACATACCCTATTCCACTCCTGTATGGCCAAAACCGCCGCTCCCACGCTCCGTTGTTACCAGCTGACGAGCAGGAATAAAACGCGCTTGAATAACAGGAGCCACAACAAGCTGCGCAATGCGCATTTGAGGTGTGACACTAAAAGGGCTTTGCCCATGGTTAATAAGAATAATCCCAATTGCACCACGATAGTCTGAGTCGATCGTTCCGGGAGTATTCAGCACTGTCACTTGATGTTTGAGAGCTAAGCCACTACGTGGGCGCAC
>JAJACO010000091.1 GCA_022601475.1 Chlamydiales bacterium | reverse complement strand
TTTCTGATGCAAGGAGGTGGGCAAGTGTGAGCCTATGTAAACAAATGATTTCATTTTTCATAGTATATAGATTTTATAATGACTTAGTGCTATAATTAGTTTGTCTGTTTTTCACAGTTTTGGTGCTTATGCAGTTCAAAAAACATTCTATAGATCTTGTTGATTGGAATCAAAGGGGTTTAATTCCAGGTCCTGATGAGGGGGAAGAGATGTTTTTTAAGCGGTGTGCCAATTTACCCATCTATTCGATACACTCTTCCCTATCGACTCAACTATTTGACATTCAGCCTAATTGGGTGGAAATTATCTACAAAAACAAGGGATTGCGCCCGTGGGAAGGAGCTTGTGTTTGGATCGATCATCATCGAGTTGTCCTGCAACTTAAAAAAACTTTTCTAAAGAAAAAAAAATACTTGGGTTATTCACGGGATGAGATGATTGCGCACGAGTTTGTGCATGTCGCAAGAAGTGGGTTTGAAGAACCGATTTTTGAAGAGGTTTTGGCTTATCAAACAGCCTCGTCTAAATTTCGGCGCTTTTTTGGACCTTTATTTCGCTCCAGCAAAGAGACAACAGCATTTATTACTCTATTGGGAGCTGCTTTTCTAGTTTCTGCTTTCTCAAGCTTTGGAATGGTAGCGCTGTTTGGGGTGTTGGGGATTGTGAGTGCAGGGTGTTTTCGCCTATGTTTGACACAGCGTCAGTTTTCAAAAGCGTGCAAACGCCTCTCTGAAACCGTAGGAGAGCAAAAGGCGCTTGCTGTGATGCTGCGACTCACAGATAGGGAGATTGTGCGTTTTGCAAAGATGTCTGTTTCAGAAATTTGTGAATACGCTCACAAGATGCGCAAGCTCCATATTCGCTGGGAGCAAATTTGTGTGGCTTATTTTGTTACTTAGCAGCCTCTTTAACCTGCTGAATTTTTAGCTCTAATGCGTCGATTTGCTCGCTGTTTTTTTCTTTCTCTTTTTTGAGCTCATGGATCTCATCTTCTAGTTTTTCAATTTCCTTTTCCACAGTTGATTCTGGTGCAACACCGAGCCAACTATAACCGCCTGATTTATATTTCATGTTTGTTCCCTCCAAAAAGAGGGTTATCGGCAAAGAAGAGACAAAACTTTAGTGAATTTTTCTCTGGGTCGTATTTCCAATATTGAGTTCTTGGCGATATTTAGCAATAGTGCGGCGGGCGCAGGGGATGCCTTTTTCTTTGATCATTGCAGAGATCGCCTCGTCTGATAAGGGGCGCGCTTTGTTCTCTTTGTCGAGCATCTCACAAAGGAGGTCTTTGACCGTATGCGACGAAATATTTTTGCCGGTATTTGTAGTATAGGAGTGAGTAAAAAAAGATCTTAGAGGCAAAATTCCACGTGCACAGGTGAGGTATTTATTGGAAACAGCACGTGCAATTGTAGACTCATGTAACTCAAGCTCTTCAGCGATTTCTTTCATGGTGAGAGGCACTAGTTGGCCTTTAGACGAAGAAAAAAAGAGGTTTTGGTATTTAATCAGTTGCTCGGCAATACGGTAGAGGGTTTGGTGTCTTTCGTGCAAATTGCGCAATAACCATTTGCCGGAAGAAATTTTTTCTCGGATATAGTCTCTTGTTTCATTGGAAGTGGCGACATCGCTTAGCATCTGCAGGTAGCTTTTATTTAGCCTAAGATTGGGGATGCGTTCGCTATTGATATCGATTTCAAATTTTCCGTTTGAGTAAGAAATCATTAGATCGGGCGTGAGATGTTGGGTCATTTGTCTGTAATGCCCTTCTGATTGATTGGTCCCCGGGTGAAGGTCGAGATGGGAAATTTCTTGGGCAATTGTTAAGCGAATATCCTGGGGCGTTCGATTTAAATTTTTGGCAATAAGGGGAATCCGATTGTGGATTACATCTTGATAGTGCTGCTCAATGATGCGAAAAGCAAGCGTTTTTTCTTTTCCTTGTCCTTTGAGTTGAATCAGCAGAGCTTCTTTGAGATCTTGTGCCCCCACTCCTATTGGGTCAAAGGTTTTGATGCTGTCTAGAATGGGAATGAGCATGTCCACCTGTGTGCCAAAAAGAGCGGCAATTTCTTCAAGTGAGGTTGTTAAAATTCCATCATGATCAAGATTTCCGATGAGAACTTGGGCGAGGTCTAAGTCTTGTTGCGAAACAAAGGTTTCTCGCGCTTGTTCCATCAAGTGTTCGTAGAGAGAGCTTTCATAGGCAACGGTGTTTTCAATAAAGGATTTAAGATCTTCTTCTTCTCGGCTTGTTTGCGAGGTGGAGGCGCGCATTTCTTGGTCTAAGACACTTAAGATTTCAAATTCCTCTTCGGGTAGAGAGTTCTCGTCTTCTGAATATTCTAAAAGGGGGTTGAGGGTGAGCTCCTCTTCGATCGCTGTTTCAAGCTCCATCACAGGGAGCTGTAATAGATGGAGCGCCTGTTGCATTTGGGGGGATAAAATTAAACGTTGGATTTGTTTCACATTTTGTGTGGAAACCTGCTCCAAACGTCCTTTCATCATTCCCCTCAATATCTACTAATATATTCCTTCGGTATCTCTCTGAGGAAGCGGCTTGGACGCATCATTTTATGCGTCCCCCAGATAAACCGGGTCTCTGCAGCGGTGAGATAGAGCCTCTCTTTTGCCCTCGTCATTCCTACATAGCATAACCGACGTTCTTCTTCTAGCTGATCGTACGAGTCGCGTGAATTAACATGAGGAAAAAGGTCTTCTTCCATCCCCACTAAGAAGGCGATTTCAAATTCTAACCCCTTGCTATTGTGTACTGTCATCATGTTGATTTGGTCCTCTTCAAACTGCGCCTGGTCCAATGAACTTTTTAGAGAAAGCTCTTCTAAAAAGGCGTCTAAAGAGCCAGATTCTTGAAACATTTCCCATTCGTGCGCCTTTGAAACGAGCTCATCCACGTTATCTCTGCGATCTTGAAAAGTTTCTTTGTCTTGGCGCAAAACATCTAGATAATGACTCTGCTGAATGGTTTCGGTGACAAGTTTTTCAAGCGAGCCTTGCTGTTGCACCTCTCTTAGAGCTTGAATTAAGCTTACATAGTCGTTTAAGCCCTCTTTTTGCTTGGCAGAAAGGCGCACCTCAGGCTTGGGGTTTGCGAGGAGTTTTTCGCAAAAAGTGAGTATGGGTATTTGCGCTTCAGAGGCACCCACTCTTATTTTTTCAATGCTCGCTTGTCCAATTCCTCGCTTAGGAAGGTTAATGGTGCGTTCAAACGAGATAGAATCGTAATCAGAAGTGACCATACGCAAAAAGGCGAGCACATCTTTAATTTCTTTTCTTTGATAAAAAGAAATACCCCCCACAATCACATAAGGAATGCGCCTGCGTAAAAGATAATCTTCAAAAATCCTCGATTGAAAGTTTGTGCGGTAAAAAATGGTCATTTGATTGAGCGGTATTTGGTGCAGTGTGCGCAGTCGCTCGATCTCGCGGACGACAAAATCAGCTTCATCCCTTTCTGTGCCTCCCACATAGAGCGTGATTTTTTCTCCGGGGCCACGGTCGCTCCACAGACGCTTTTCATAGCGCGATTCGTTTTTTTGAATGAGGCGATTGGCTGCATTAAGAATGTTTTCGCGCGAGCGGTAGTTCTGCTCCAAGCGGACAACTTGCGCGCCGGGGTAATCTTTTTCAAAATTTAAAATATTTTGAATGTTAGCGCCGCGCCATGAGTAAATAGATTGGTCGGGATCGCCCACTACAAAAATATTGTGATTTTCCTCTGCAATCAGCCGCGCCATGAGATATTGAGCATAATTGGTATCTTGGTATTCATCAATCAGTAGGTAAGGCCATCTTTTTTGGTAACTAGCAAGCACTTCGGGATGTTTTTGAAATAGAGTCACGGTTAAGAAAAGCAAGTCGTCAAAATCGAGCGCATTGGCCTCTTTTAGTCTCTCTTGATAAAGCTTGTAAAGCGCGGGTATCGCGTTCTGAAACGTGTGCGACAGCCCTGACAAATCGAGATCTTCGGGTTTTTCTAGTCTGTTTTTAGCGTTCGAAATAAAGTTGCGAAACGCTTTGAACTGAGAAGTTTCTTTTTTAATGCCAAGAGATTGGATGCAGCCGCGCAATAACTTGCTCGCATCTTCCTCGTCATAGATGGTAAAATTTTGTGCGTAGCCGAGGTAGTGGATCGATTCTCTTAAAATACGCACTCCAAGACTGTGAAAGGTGCAAATAGTGGGATAACCATCAAAATGTTCAGAACCTAACAAAGTGTGAATCCGATCCTGCATTTCGCCCGCGGCTTTATTAGTAAAGGTGACAGCGAGTATTTGGGAGGGGAAAACTCCCGACTGAATCAAGTGTGCGATGCGATGGGTGACAACGCGTGTTTTGCCAGAGCCTGCGCCTGCGATGACAAGCAGAGGTCCTTGTAAGTGGGTGGAGGCTTTTTGTTGTCCGGGATTAAGAGAGGGTGTTTGGTTCATGCCTTAGGAGTATAGCAATTTTTGGGTTTGTTGAAAAACTATCTCAGCTTATTCATTATAAGAAAGCTCGCAGTCAGAAGAGTCATCGTCGCTCTCACATTCAATAACAAATCTCGGTTCATCATAGAATGGGGATATTTTTAGAACATGGTTTTTTTTAGAGAATTGCAAGACGCTCCTAATAACGGGAACCGCTTGGTACCTTTGTATTTGCCCTTGTTTGCAGGGTATGCGTGCATTATTCAAAATGCATTCGAATTTTTTTTTGGAAATTTTTTCAAACACAAATTCTCTCATTCCTTGTTCTGTAACGAGAGCTTTTTTGTTTGTATTTGTTTGCGTGTGTTCATAAATTGGGTACCGCTTTGCATTAAAAATCCGTTTTTTAAGCAAGGTGTATCCGCCGCGGCAAGCAGATTGAATAATATTATACACATAGCCTTGATAGAATAAGGCTGTATTTTGTGGTTGAACAAGAGTGATATGCACCCGATCGCCTTTTTTCTGAATGGCTGCAGATGCTTTAAAAAAATCTACGATAATAAGAGGGAGAGTTTGTCGTTTATAATCACTGCCGTCGTGAGGGCAATTCCAATGAATGCGTTTATACACACCTTTTGTAAACTGACCCAGCTGTGTGGCATCGACGCCAAATAAGATTGTAACTCCTTGCCGTGCGAGTCGTGCGATACGTGCATCACAGGAGTTTTTTTGCATGAGATCGGAAGCTGTAATCGCATGTGCAAGCGAGGTCTCTGCGGGGTGCTGGTGGGTGGCGTCGTGTTTATTGATAAATGCTTCTGTGTAGGAGAAGTTACCTTCTCCCACAAAAAGACGTTGTTTGTGAAGGCCGGAACAGGAATTGTACATGTTGTACCTCGGATGATTTTTTCAAAGACATGTATGAGGTTTTATAAAGATTAAATCAACCCATATCGATGAAAGTTAACACTTAAGGCAACCTCCCTTAGGTAATTTAATAATTCAATGCGCCCATTCGCAAGAACAGGCAGTTCTTGATAAAAGACCCCTTGTTTAGCTGCTTGTTGTTTCCACGGTTCATGAGGTGGTTCAAATAAACGGATGCGTGTTGGATTTCGATTAAAAATCGCGAGTGGTTCTTCTTGAATAACGGGCACGATTGTGAGCGCTTTTAGAGGAATAGAGCTAGAAATTTCGAGCGGGGTTTTGCAGATCAAGCAAGCTGCGACCACCTGCAGGAGCGGGAGGAGGTGTTGTTCTGAATGGATTTGCACGTGTATTTTTTCGTGCGGCACGTGATAAAAATAATTATCTTGTCCAAGTAGAGAGGAGGGGTCTGTCGGTTCTTTTAAAATCTCGGCCCAGTAGGCGTAGTTTTCAGCGCTTGTTTTCCAGATTTCTCTTTGCGCATTGTTCAAACCAAATGAGTTTAAAGAAGAGAGTAGAGGAATGAGCGAGGGGGGAAGAGACGCTCTTTCATGGGGGAGCGCAACTTGTGAAGGGAGTGCAAGTTGATTTACATAATTGGGTCCGCCAGCTTTAGCTCCCGCCCCATATCCGCTCGCTTTACATCCTCCAAAGGGTTGGCGGCGTACAATCGCTCCTGTGATCCCTCGGTTAATGTAGAGGTTGCCGGCAATGATTTTTTCTTTCCAGAGAGTTTGTTCCCGCTCATCGAGAGTGTGGATGCCGCTTGTGAGTCCGTAGGGTGTTCCATTAGCAAGAGCGATCGCTTCTTCTAAAGAGGTTGCGCGCATTACAGATAGGAGAGGTCCAAATAGCTCAGTCTTGTAGGAAAAGCTTTTTGTTGTCACACCCCATTTGATGCCTGGGCTCCAAAGATGGGGATTTTCTGAATCTGGTGTGGGCTTTAAGAGCCAAGACTCGTCCTCTTCGAGTTGGGTAAGTCCTTTTAAAAGATCCGCTCCGGGGGGATGAATTAAGGGGGTGATTTTAGCTGCAGGGTTCCAGGCGCTTGCCACTGGTAAGCTTTTAGTTGCATCAAGCAGTTGCCGTTTAAAATCTGGGTCGTCGTATACCTCGGCATCCAAAATTGCTAAGCTACAGGCGCTGCATTTTTGCCCCGAGTGTCCAAAAGCAGAGGTAACTAGGTCTCGAATGGCAAGATCTCGATCGCTTAAGTTTGTGATAATCAATGCATTTTTCCCCCCTGTTTCTGCGTGTAGATCAAGACCAGGGCGTAGTTTGAGAAATTGATGGGCTGTTTGGGTGGCTCCGGTTAATAGAACGGTTGAAACCCCAGGGTGTTTAATTAGATAATTGCCAACAGGTTCCTCTTTGCAGTTGATAAATTGGAGCACGTTTTTGGGTACACCTGCTTGCCAAAAACACTGCACTAAGTGCCATCCGACGAGCACCGCTTCTGGAGCTGGCTTAAACAGAACGCTGTTTCCAGCGGTGAGAGCTGCTGCAATGCCTCCGGTGGGAATGGAACAGGGAAAGTTCCAGGGAGGGGTGATCAGAACAATGCCTTTAGCACGCCATTGTAAGTCATGCATTTTGAGTTGTTTTTCCCAGTTTTTACGGTAATATTCGATAAAATCGATCGCTTCTGAGATTTCAGGGTCTGCCTCGAGTATTGTTTTTCCCCCATCGGCAACCATCGCTCCTATCAGCTCTTTTCGATGGATACGTAATTGTTGGGCTGCTTGTCCCAATAGGGAGGAGCGCTCTTTAAATTCGAGATTTTCCCACTCTTTTTGAGCTGTTTTTCCGCATTCAATGGCCTTTTCAATGAGAGGCACATCAGCAAGGCTGTATTTGTAAAGGGGTTTATGAGAGGAGGGGTCGATTCCATTTTCTTGGATTGTTGATATTTCTTCTCCATTGATCACAAGGGGGATAGGGGGGATTTTTTTGGATTCCCACCTCTTTAATAGAGCCTCTGCGCTCTCTCTGTTCTGTTGTATAGAAAAATCGGTGTCTGGCTCATTTTTAAAAGGTTCATCATCTGTGTGCATGGGTTGGATGGGCATTCTTTTGGGTTGAGAGAGAAGGGTATCGACGCGATCTATAGCGTGTAAAAAACGTTCCTTTTCTTTTTCCCAAGCTTGATTTGCAGGCTGAAGCTCATAGAGGTGACGCAAGAAATTTTCTGAGCCGCTGTTCTCTTCCAGGCGGCGGATGAGATAGGCGATGGCCGTGTGAAAGTCTTTTGCTTTAGCTTCTGGGCAGTAGAGTACTATATTTCCTGTAAGCGCGTGAATCACCCGTTGCATTGGCGTTGCCATCCCTTTGAGCATTTCAAAATGGACAAACGGCTCTGTGTGGTTCTCCGCGCGTAAAATGAGAGCATAGGCAATATCAAATAGGTTGTGACTGCCCACGCCAATGTGCATAGCTTGCGCATTTTCTAGTTGTAATCCATAGGCAAGCATCCGTTTAAAGTTGGCATCGGATTCTACTTTTTGTTCAAAACAATTAGGCAACCACCCCATTAAAGAACTCTCTACAATCTCCATTGAAAGGTTGGCTCCTTTAACAAGGCGAATTTTAAGCGCAACACCTCCTTTTTCGACTCTTTTTTTAGCCCATTGGGTGAGCGATTGTTGTATTTTAAATGACTGAGGTAAATAGGCTTGTAAAGCAATTCCTGCATGCGTTTTTAAAAATTCTTCCTCGCTTAGCACCTTTTGGAATAAAGCGACAGTGAGATCAAGGTCTTTAGCCTCTTCCATATCGAGATTGACAAACTTGCCTCTAGCTGCTCTGTAAAGCGTTCTTAGTCTTTCTGCTAGAATTTCTAGGTTTTGTGAAAAGGCGATTGGATTGATTTGCGAAAAGATGGTAGAAATTTTAACAGAAATATAGTCTATTTCATCAAGAGATAGATCTTTTAGGTAAATCTCAAGGCGTCGATTAGCCTCTTCTTCTCCTAAAATGGCCTCGCCGAGATGGTTGAGGTTGATGCGCGTTGTGTTTTTTTGACATTTATTTAGGAACGCTTTTTGCTCTTGGGCTGTTTCTGGTAAGAGCACATCCGAGAAGGCTTTGCGGATTTGCTTTTGTAGCTTGGGAACGAAAAAATGAGGAAAGGTTGTTCCTAAAAGATAGAAAAGGAGAAATTTCATTCTCTCATTTTCGTTGAAAAAAGTGGGGATGCCATATTTCTTGATTAAAAAATGGAGTTGGTTAGCTATTCGAGTGTTCGATGTGCTTCTAAAACATTGATCGGTCAATTGCGTAATGAGTGTGCGCCCTTTGGTATCTTGCATCATTTTGGCCATTTGGGCCGCTTGCTTTTTTTCTGCATGGGTTGTTGCGCTTTGAGTTGCTTTTAGTAAAAGGGATGCGAGCTTGATTGTTTGTTGAGCGCGCTCTTCTTTTGTGGAGAGAGGAGCAGAGATTGATTTAAGAAATTTTTGTGTTGAGGAGCCCATGAATTTCCTTTTAACCGTTGAGTGGATTGTTGAAAAGAATCATAAGGAGCAATACGTTTATAAAAAATATTTACTGAGATCGTTGCATAACTCAAGCTTGCATCCGTTTTGGAACCTTTTTGCCCCATTTGAGAGATCTCTCTCTCGCTGTACCAATGTACTATCTTCGTTCGAGATCCCCCAACTGCCGGCCACTAAAGTGGCCTGGACAAAAAT
>JAJACO010000090.1 GCA_022601475.1 Chlamydiales bacterium | reverse complement strand
TTTCCGATTGGGAAGAATGGGCGAACCAAGAGTCTATTCCTAAATATAGAGCCAAGCAGATATTTCAATGGATTTTCCAAAAAAATATCACAGATCCAGCGCGTTTTGTTAATATACCGGCCTCCGATCGAGAAAAACTGACGCTTTCTTTTTGCTGGGAGCCTCTTAAGTTGGATTCTAAGCTGACCTCGGAAGATGGGAGTCAAAAGCTACTACTTAAAACATGGGATAATCTTTTAATTGAATTAGTCATTATGCCGTATGCAAACCGTACAACACTCTGTCTTAGCTCACAGGTGGGGTGTAAGATGGGTTGCACTTTTTGTCAGACGGGCAAAATGGGATTAAAGCGCGATCTCACTTCCGGTGAGATTTTATCTCAGCTTCTGATTGCTAATCAGACGCTAGAAGAAGCCAAGGTGACAAATGTGGTCTTTATGGGGATGGGAGAGCCTCTTGATAACTACGATGCGGTTGTCAAGGCGTGTTCGACTATGATTGATCCACAAGGTTTTAATTTATCAAAAAATAGAGTGACTATATCTACATCGGGACTTGTTCCTGAAATTAAAAAACTGGGTCAAGATCTACCTGTGCGGCTTGCGATTTCGCTTCATAATGCGGATAATGAAAAACGGAGTAAGTTAATGCCTGTTAATCGCAAGTATAGTTTAGAAGAGTTAAAAAGGGTGTTGCTCAACTACCCCGCATCTCCTCGCTATGGGATTACTTTTGAGTATGTGATGATTGAGGGGGAGAATGATAGTCTGCAGGATGCCAAAAAACTTGTCCGTTTTTTGCATGGAATCAAGGCGAAAGTGAATTTGATCCCGGTTAATCCTTTTCCGGGGGTGGCAATAACAGCTTCGAGTGAGGAGCGCATCCGCGAATTTCAGACTTATTTAACTCAGCGCTCGATTCCAGCACCTGTACGTTATAGTAAAGGCCAAGATATTAGTAGCGGCTGCGGTCAGCTTGCAGCAAAGCGTAAAGGGGAGTTAGATATGGACCCTCGCAAGTTACATCAAAAACGGAGGGCTCAGGCGCGTTGAAAAGTTTGAATGATTCAAAGACCGTTGCATAACTCAAGCTTGAGTTATGCAACGGTCTCATTCTAAACTTGATCTACTATAACCAATTAAGAATGGCCTAGAATTTCTGCATAACAACAACGCCAACAGCATCGCAGAGACCATTGGGGATGTAGCAGTTTCTATCGAAGGTAGTAATGGCAGAAAAAGGAACGTGGTGAGCCCCAATAATAAATTGCTTATAAGGGTAGGGTTGTTCTAAACATTGTGCATAAGTGCCAAAGCTCAAGCGAGTCTCCCCACTAAATCTAAACAGGAACTCGCCCTCAATTATATGAGTGAGGGCAAGTAATGCGGCTACATCTAATACACCTGGTATTGCGCATTTACATTCTCTAACTATTTGTTGTTGCTCCTGGATAGTTTTTCCTCGACTTCCCTTAAGGGGCTTGTTCGAAATTAGTATGGTATAACTCGTATCCGTAATTAGGTTCAATTGTAGGCGCGCCCTTTCATCCAAATAATTTTCAAAAGGCGTTGTATTTCCGTGCTGCTGTGATGTTGCAATCTCAACAAGTTTATTAAATGAAAGATTTTTGGGAAGAGTCAAAAGGGTGAATCCTGCATCCTCTTCT
This sequence comes from Chlamydiales bacterium, assembly GCA_022601475.1. Lineage (GTDB taxonomy): Bacteria > Chlamydiota > Chlamydiia > Chlamydiales > JAAKFR01 > JAJACO01. The sequence continues at coordinate 3,233 of JAJACO010000090.1, read as the reverse complement.
ATATGCAAAGAAGCAAATTTTTTCAGCTCTGGAATCATCATTTTATTTTCCAAAGGAACTAGATCTTCAAAACTAAGATCCCATTGATTTAGATCTACATACTTTGTCCAATCAGACGGAGTTATGACTCTGAGGGAAGGAAAAAAGCTTTGCAAGTCTTTCCAAAGCACATCATCAGATGCAAGTTGCTTCCATGAATGGCTTAGCAAACAACAGTTGCCAAGGTCGTCAACGCCCAAAAAAGAAAGAATATGAAGGATAATATGTATAGACATTCCTTGATTTTCGTCAAACGGGCTAAATTCCTCTATCTCACACAGTTTTACAGATCGAGAAAATGAAGAACAAACATTATTGTCAATATTACTTAAGCTAGACATTTTAAACCTCAATAAAAAAATAATTTTAAGGCCGATTATACATGAGAAATGTTTATTTTTTATTAAAATTGCATTATTTTTAGGTAGATAGTGAATATAATGTATTCGTTCAGAGGGGTGAGATAATTGGGGTTTCAACATCAGGCTGAAAAAAAGCTTCTGGAATCTGGCTGGCAAGAGCATCATAAGAGAGCTGCAGGCCTCTAGAAATCTTTCTTTTTGTAGCTGGAATGCTGCCAAGAGAGATCTCTCAAAAGGGGCAAAAAGGTTCCAAAACGACACAGAGCTTGAGTTGTTCAATGGTCTCGTAATATTGGTAGTGGCTGTGATAAGCTTGCAGCAAAGCGTGAAGGGGAGTTAGATATGGACCCTCGCAAGTTACATCAAAAACGGAGGGCTCAGGCGCGTTGAAAAGTTTGAATGATTTAAAAGTTGTTATTATAGGAGCAGGACTCGCTGGATTAACAGCCGCTTATCGTCTGCAAAATGAAGGAGTGGATATTCATCTTTATGAGGCTCGAGATCGAGTAGGTGGTAGAGTACTTACCGTGAACGTAAATGGGAATATCGCCGAGTTAGGAGGTCAAAATATTGCGGATGGAGGAGAGGCTGCTCACATCACTCGTTTAATCCATGAGTTTGGCTTTGAGGTGAGGGAAAATTATATAAATTTGGATCCTGCTTATTTTAACGGAGAAAATTTAGCTCCGGTAAACGAACTCTTAAAAAACAAAAAATTTGATCCCGAAACACTCAAAAGTCAGCTAGAGGAACTCGCCTCCTCTTCTGATAATATGAAAGAGGTGCTTGGTGGACTCATTGAAGAAACAGATCCTCTGTATGAGATTTTGGCGGTTAGGCTAGCCGCTTATGAGGGCGCTTCTATAGAGAAGTTATCTCCTTTTTATGCGGAAACTTTATTTCATATGCTTTTGGGTGGGATATGTGCAGTGCACCAAGGGAATGAGGAGAAAGAAAATAGTGTAGAACTTGTAAGCATTAAAGAAGGAAACGCAACTCTTCCTCAAAAAATAGCAGAAATACTTGGTCCTAGATTGCATTTAAACATGGCGCTTACAAAAGTCTCTAAAAAAGAAAATAATACATTTACTCTAACTTTTCAAGATGGAGAAGAGGTAAACGCTGATATATTGATTCTTGCAATGCCTTGTTCTGTATATGAGCAAATCGCTTTTGAAGAAAGTGTGATCCCTTTAGATCGCTTGAGAAATATCGAGAGTGTGCAATATGGGACAAATGCAAAAATTTTAGTCCCTTTTGATGAGACTCCCTCTAAAAAAACAGCCTTTATAAACAATCAAATTACTAGCTTTTTTGAGTCTGCTCGAAATATTCTAACGCTCTATTGTACAGAAAAAATGAGCGTATTTTCTCATGAAACAATCCTAAATACTTACGCTCAGGTTAGCTCTATGGTTGAAATGGGATTTGGAAAAATTTCCTCTCTTCCTATCTCCCCTGTATTTGCAGAAGATAGAGCTTTTGCTACATACTCCTCTGTTGTGGGCTATAGTTGGCCAAATGATCCCCACGTTAGAGGATCTTATTCTTACATATCTCCAGGCCAAGAAGGCTTACTCACAGATATGACAGAGGAACAGGGAGAAAAATTTAAAACGCTTTTTGCTCCCATCGGACAAAAGCTTTATTTTGCTGGAGAGCACGCTTCCATATTAATGGAAGTTTCTGGAACGATGGAAGCGGCTTGTGAATCTGGGGAGCGAGTGGCTCGAGCAATCTTAAAAAAATAGGCAGCATTGAAAAAATAGAGGAGAGCAACTTTTATGAAAGGAAAAACTGCGTTTATTACCGGAGCATCCAGTGGAATTGGACAGGCTTGTGCAGAGAAATTTGCAATGCTTGGAATGAATGTGATTATTACAGGAAGGCGGATTGAACGTTTAAGAGTTATAGCTAGTGATCTTGCTTCGAAGTATAAAGTGCAAGTAACTCCAATTGAATTGGATGTACAGATCAGGGAGCAGGTGAATCTTGTGTTTGATCAATTGCAGCAGGAAATTGATATTCTAGTGAACAATGCTGGTTTAGCTCTCTCTTCTGATAAAGTGCAAGACGCTGATGTCGCTGAGTGGGAAGTGATGATCGATACGAATTTCAAAGGGCTTCTTTATGTTACAAAGGCGGTGCTCCCTTCGATGATAGAAAGAAATCGAGGCCATATCATCAACATTGGATCGATAGCTGGTCATGATTGTTACATTTCTGGGAATATCTATTCTGCAACAAAACATGCTGTAAGAGCGATTAGCAAATCATTACGAATGGATTTGCTAGGAACGGGAATTAGAGTGAGTGAAGTAGCTCCTGGAGCTGTCGAAACAGAGTTTAGTGAAGTTAGATGGAAGGATAAAGATAGGGCCAAACAATTTTATCACGGCTTTGATCCCTTAGTAGCGGAAGATATTGCCGATGCCGTTCTTTACTGTGCAACAAGACCCCAGCGTGTGAATATTGCAGAGCTCGTTATTTTTCCTCAGGCGCAGGCTTCTATAACAAATGTTCATCGGCAAGGAGAAGTTGTTAAAAGTGCGTTTGATACTTCGGAAAAGAAAAAATGATTTTTTTATGAAGAGGTTAAGATGGAAGAGTTATCTAACTGCACGCAGTGCGGTTCTGAATACACCTACGAGGTTGAAGGTTGGTATACTTGCCCAGATTGTGCTCATGAATGGCAAAAAGGTTCCAAAACGGACGCAGGCTTGAGTTATGCAACGATCTCATTCTATTCAAGCAAGAAAAGAAACTGCCAGTCTATTGGATGTTGAATCGACATCTGAGTCGAATACGTTGTGGTGTAGAAAGAGTATTTGG
>JAJACO010000009.1 GCA_022601475.1 Chlamydiales bacterium | reverse complement strand
ATATTAACCAGAATTTCAGGTTATTAAGTGTATGATGAAAGAAATCTCTCAAGCATCTTTATCTTTAGATGAAAAAGATACGAATATTCAAAAGATCATTCTACTCAACCCTCTTACAAACTCACTCTCCTTTGAAGAGCAAAAAAAACTCCTCACTCAAAGAAGATGGAGCCTCAAGCCTGACAAGCCCATCTCTAGTCGCCTACTTTTGAAATTTAAAAGCTATCTCTTTAAATACCTGCCCAAATTTGTGCCACAAACACGCCTCACAAAAGAAATGAAACTCAAGACAGTTCTAGCTATTTTATTTTCACAAAACACCATCCGCGAATACTTGTTAAACTCTCCCAAAAAAAGGGAAGAATTTTATAAAGCTCTAAAACAGATCTCTAACATCTCTATTCCAGACAAACAAACTCCACTAGAAATCAGTAAAGCCTTAACAGAGATTACAAAAACAAACACCAATCTTATCGATAACTTAGAAGAGCTCAATCTCCAAATTGCAGCCCTACCTCTAGCAGAGAGAAATGAGATTTTATACCATCTGTTGGACCATATCGAGCGCCCTGCAATCACCTCCACCTTAGAGCTTAAAAATGGAAATGAGAGCTTGTTATTTCCCATTACAACACAATATACAAGATACAAAGTTTTAAATTACGATGCGCAAACAGGGAAAATAGAATTTGAAGTATCTCCTAATCGTGCGACGTCTAGCGTTTGCACTCACAACAACGTAAAACCGGATGCCAAAGGAACGCTCAATCAACGCATTGTGTTTGATCATACAACAGGTGATCGCATCGGATCTTATTGTGGAGAGCTCACAACTCCCTTTCACGCTTTAGAACAAATATTAATGCTGATTAATACTGATCTAAAAGAAGCTCTTATCATTGACAAAGCTCCAGACTCTAGCGAACCTAAAGAGATCAAGCTCTTTTTCACCTCTCTCTTTTCCTGGAATGAACTGGGTGCACTACTCGATGAGCATACCTCTCTACAAACCTGGAATCAAAAAATACTGCGCTGTGACAATCAGTACTACCGCCTAAACCTACTCCATTTCAATATCTCGTTTAATGCCCTAAACAAATACCCCACACCTACAGAAACAGCTGCGACTATTAGAGATCTAAATGAGGAGTCTTTAATCGCCCTCACTTGGAGTTGCTGGCAATACTTAATGCTTGATTCTAAAGAATTAGAAGCGATCGCTAACAGGGTTGCAAGTCTCTATGAGATTGAAGACTCGCAGTTTTTTAAGAAGCAAAAATTCTTACTCGAAGAAATTGACGCTTTTAGAGAACTCAAACCTCAATTGATCGAGCAACTAGAAACGTGCCCCTTTACTCCCTTAAATCTCTCTATGCTCAATATCCTCTCTGAAAAAAGAAGCGATGGAAAAAAGCTGCGCGGCATTGATTTATTGATCCATCTAGATCTTGTGCTCACAGAACTTGGGTTTATACATAACAAGAATTGCCTGCACGCAACCGATCGCTCAGCGGGAGCAGATGCCGCAGACAAAGCGCAATATGTCTATCATAAACTGACGAACACCAAATTTTTACCCGGAAGTGAAAGTGAAGAAGAGAGCTCTCTTTTTAAACTACTCTATAGTATGTACTTAGTATGGGAAGAACCAGAGCTCACAACAGCGCTTAGCACTGGATTTTTGGGAGAAAAATTTTATAAAAACTTCTTCTTCAAAAACCCAGAGACCACGCGTTACTTAAATGACTGGCTTAAAAAACACCCTGAATTGTATTTAGGACTCTCTCACTTAAGAACCTGAATCAATACACACGACTTTTAGAGGGAATAAAACGCTCTTGGAGCGTCTGATAAAAAAGAGACAAACCCCAGAAATAAGTGATTTCTCCGTCGATTGATCAAATGGTTCTGAATATCAAAAATGCTGACAGTTGAATTAAAAATTATTTTAAACATATAAATCACTTAACTCTCTATTATGCGGATTATTGTTTATTTTCATAAATTAACAATATAAACTATTCATGCTCATTATATAATAAATATATTAAGAAAGTATAAGAAAATAAAAAAATTCAAAAAAAGTGATCTCAAGCTTCATGTAATCAAAGCTTTATTTTTTCTTGGCGTCTCAGCGTCTTTTGCTCCTCTGCGTTGACTAAATAAAGCGGCTCATCGACCTTTGATGATTCCGCTTGCCACTACAGTCTTAAGCAAGTCACCTGCTACAAAGGGCACGCAACCGATCAAAACAGCTTGTGCAGGGCCCACAAATGCCGCTAGCCAAAGCGTACCGCATGCTAAAATAAGAGCAGAACCTAAACTCAAAGCCAAAAAGGGTCTACTTCCTCTCTCAAGCAGATAGCCAACCGAAAATGCAGCTAGAACAAAGCCCATATAATACCCTCCAGCCGGTCCCATAAGCACAACAAGTCCCGCCTTACCTCCTGCAAATACAGGCAGCCCCATCGCCCCTTGGCCCAAGTAGGTCAACACTGAAAGCGCGCTTTTTTTACTCCCCAGAAAAATCCCCAGCGTCAAGACAGCTAGACTCTGCAAAGAGAGCGCAACGGGTGTAAAATAAAGAGGAATAGAGATTTGAGAGACCAAGCCTAAAAAAAGAGATCCAAATAGAATAGTCCAAAGAACTCCAAGCTTGGATGATTTTTTTTCGGTCAATGTAGTGAGTGCAAAAGAGGTCATACTTTCTCCATTCTTAAATTAGGCCCTGAGCATACCATTTTTGTTATTTTCTGGGATGAAATTTTTCAAATGAAGCTTTTAAATGGTTGGGGCTCACATGCGTATATTTGTCCGTGGTCGCTATATTGGAGTGTCCAAGCATTTCTTGAATCACGCGCAGATCTGCTCCATTCTCGAGCAAATGTGTTGCAAAGGAGTGACGGAGGGTATGGGGCGAAATAGATTTTTTAATATTTGCTCGTTGAGCGTATAGCTTAACCATTCTCCAAACAGCTATACGATCTAAAGCTATTCCCTTTTTTGTGACAAATAAAAAGTCTGTGCGCATCGCCACGTGATCTCTAAAATGTCCTAGATAGTGATCTAAGGCCAAAAGCGCTTTTTGTCCGATGGGCACAACGCGCTCCTTATTCCCCTTTCCCATCACTTTAACGGCGATCTCATCAATTGAATAGAGAGTGAGCTTGCACGCTTCTGAAACTCTTAGACCACTTGCATATAAAATCTCTAAAAGAGCTTTATCGCGCGCGCCTACAAATGTTTGCGGATTGGGAGCTTGCAGTAGATTATCAACCTCATCCATTGTTAAAACATCGGGCAAAATCTGCCAAAGTTTGGGCGATTCAATCCCTTGTGTGAAATCTTGACTCACTAACTCTTCACGATATAAAAAACGGAAAAACACTTTGATCGCCACAAGGGCGCGTGCAATGGAGGTGGATGCATATCCTTTTGATTTTAAATGAATGAGATACTTAAAGATCTGCTCTTGCTCTGTTAGATTTGGTGTACGGTCTAAAAAAGCTGTTAGATCCGATTTATAGGCTTGAAGGGTGTGTGGAGAAAGTCCTTTTTCTGAGCTTAGATAAGCTAAAAAATCTTGGAGATTCTCATGCATGCAATTGGCTATCTATTGAGTGTGCAATGTGCTTACTCTCTTCGGCAGAGAGGACTATGGGCGGAATGTCAAAAACCTCCCCCGTTTCAGGAATCTCATAAAGCGTTTTAGTTCGTTTTACAAGTTGCTGTTTACGCTGAAGGTAGAGCGCTAATACGTAACGGTATTTAGGATCTTTTAGTTGATAGAACAGCTGAAGTGCCTGCACATCGGGGCGCTGTTTTTTTTCGCTTTTTAGAGGGATTTTTCCTTTCCAATAAGAGCCCTCTTTAGGTTTAGGGTTTTTTTCCCAGCAGTTGAGGCAATAGTCGGATCGTTTCCCATCCAAATCCAAATGCGAAATATATTCTGATCCGTATGTCAAAATCTCTCCGCCTAGAATACAATGCTTTAAGCGAGTAGGAACCCATTTCATATCGTCGATCGTAGCATTAAACTGTTATAAAAACCAAGAAATTGATTACACTCGAACTAAGCGTAAATTTTTTTTGAGGACTACAATGAGCCATTCTAATATTAGTGCAGACAAATCGTTTCGTCACTACAAAGCGACACATCTTCTAAAAGGGTTATCTACAAGCCCTTTTGATCTCACAATTGAGGGAAACCTCTCCCCTTCTCGCATCGAGAGATATTGCGCCCAAGCGGGAGAATTTAAGCTGCTTTACGGAACAGAAAGAGTCAATGATGATGTATTGCACGCTCTAAAAGAACTCGCTCAAGAGGCGCATCTAGTAGAAAAAATGCATGAGATGCAAAACGGAGTTGTTCTTAATAAAATTGAGGGGTTTCCAAGCGAAAATAGAATGGTTTTGCATACCGCTATGCGTGATTTTTTCTTGCATCCCAATCAGAGCCCCAATGCAAAAAAAGCGGCGGCGGCTGCCAAAAAAGAGTGTGATAAATTACATAAGTTTATGGCTGAAATCGATAAAAAAGAGCAGTTTACAGACCTTATTCAGGTTGGAATTGGTGGCTCAGATTTAGGTCCACGCGCACTGTATGTGGCTCTTCAAGCTTTTCAAAAACCTCATCGCAAGGTGCACTTTATCTCCAATGTGGACCCCGATGATGCTGCAGCTGTCTTAAGATCTATCGACCCTAAAAAAACACTCGTCGTTGTAGTTTCAAAGTCGGGCTCAACATTAGAAACACAGACAAATGAAGAACTTGTACGCGAGCATTTCCAAAAAGCTGGCTGCCAACCGAATCAACATGTTATTTCGGTCACAGGAGAAAAAAGCCCCATGGATAATCCAGAGCGCTATTTAGCCTCTTTTTATATTTGGGATTTTATTGGAGGAAGGTATTCTGCCACTTCGATGGTGGGCGGTGTCATGCTCAGTTTTGCTCTAGGTTTTGATCAATTTCAAAATATCTTAAAAGGGGCGCATGAGATGGATCGTATTGCGCTTAACCCCGATTTTCATCAAAATCTCCCGCTGATCTCTGCGATGCTAGGCATTTGGAATCGTAACTTCTTGCATCACCCCACAGTAGCGATTCTTCCCTACTCCCAAGCGCTTTTACGTTTTCCTGCTCATCTACAGCAGTGCAATATGGAATCAAATGGAAAGCGCATTGACAAGCATGGCAATCCCGTAGACTTTGACACGGGACCGATTATTTGGGGAGAGCCCGGCACCAACGGGCAACACTCTTTTTATCAACTCATTCACCAAGGGACCAATGTAGTGCCCATCGAGTTCATCGGCTTTAAAGAGAGCCAATACAAAGAAGATATTCAGGTGAAAGGGTCCACAAGCCAAGAAAAACTGCTCTCAAACCTCTTTGCACAGTCGATCGCTTTAGCTAAGGGGCAAAAAAGCGATAATCCTAACAAGGTATTTCCTGGAAATCGACCTAATCGCATTCTTTTAGCTCCAAGACTCGACCCCTTCACCTTAGGCTCATTGCTCTCTTATTTTGAAAATACGATCGCTTTCCAGGGCTTTTGCTGGAATATCAATTCTTTTGATCAAGAAGGGGTGCAGCTGGGCAAGGTTTTAGCCAATAAAATCATTAACCAGTTTGCTTCTAAGCGGGAAGGGAAAAAAGCGGAGAAGTTTCCAGAAGCTGAAGCGCTGCTGCGTCATCTGGATACTTTATAATATTTCCTGAGGCGGCGGAAAATCCAAGGAGCTTCCGCTGCCCTCGGTTTGAAATAAAGTTTGAAAGCACGATTAAATGTTCCAAACCATCCCACTCTTGGGTGAGCAAATTCTCCGGAATCACCCGAAAAGGGCGCTCTTTTAACTCCGCAACTAAGCGGTCCATGACATCCAACTCAAATACCTCCGGCAATAACACCCCCAAACTCACAGTGCGTGATTGAAGAGAAATTTGCGATTTTGTACAGCCCAAAACAGATTGAGAATGCCCCCAACCAAACTGAGCAACAGCAAAGGGGTATTTCTCTACAAAAGGCCCTTTTAAAAACAGATGAAAAAATCCAAATGCTTCTTGATTGATGAGCTGAAAAAATAGAGCCGCTGATTGCATAGCCGAGGTATCTAAATAAAGAAAACAAAGCACCTCTTCTGGTAATTGAGCGGCTAAAAGTTTAAGATAATCTAAAACCTCTCCCCTTGTTTCTAATTGAAGCTCTCCTCTAAAAAAAGCCACACCCAGTGTTTGATCCAAAAATTTAGGCAAAACAGTTTGACTGAAGTGATTGACACTCAATTGAAGTGTTTTAAAACGTCCCTCATCTTCTAAGCTTCCTTCACACACTTGCAGATCAAGCTCCCATAAAATGAAATACCCCTTTTGTGCATAAAGGACAGCTCTTTGTAAATCTTGTTCCCAATTTAAAAGAGAACTCTCCTGTGCATCGAGGGTGATACACACGGTATTAAAACCTTCTGGGACATCCCCTAGCCCCTCATAAACATGCGCTACAAAAGGCTTGTTATGGATTAAAAGACGTTGCTCAAAGCCCGAATACTCAATTTGAAAGGACATTGTGACACGCAAATTGGGTATAATGAATTTGTTTCCCCTTTTCTCTCCAAAGCTCTTCAAACCAAGAGGTGCCATAATCGGCAAGATCAGTTTTATAATACGGCTTTGCAAACAGAGGAGTAAAGCTTGGGTGTTCGCAAAAAGTGGCAAGCGTCTCTTCTAAATACGCAGCATCATCTGTTACAAAAGTGATCGCTTTACCAGGTTTTAAAATTCGATTGAGCTCGTCCAAAAAAAGAGGTTTGATCAACCGATGCTTCTCATGCCGCTTTTTGGGCCACGGATCTGGGAAATTGATAAAAACAGCCTCTATCTGCCCCTCTTCTAGGTAGTGACGGGTCAATGTATAAGCCTCTCCACATACGATTAAAAGATTAGAGAGATTTTGATT
>JAJACO010000089.1 GCA_022601475.1 Chlamydiales bacterium | reverse complement strand
CGACATAAGTGATATAATCCAAGTCATAGGATTGGTAGCGATTTTCCGAATAGATCGTTACGCACGCCCCGCCGACTAAAATCGTATCGATCCCTCTCTTTCTTAGCTCTTCTGAAAGATATCCTGCAAGATCGCGCAATGAAATAGTAGCCCAATCAATCATAATGGTTTTCCCTGTCTGCGAGGTCGCTTTCTTACTACCGGCTCATAGTATTTTTGGCGGATATCTTCAGGCAAAAAAGAATAAGCTTTTTCTAAAAAAAATTTTAATTCCCTTAAAAAGGGGTATCTCGGGTTGAATTGATAGATTAATGTTTTCCCCTCTTTATGGCTGACGATCACCCCTCCCCTCTCTAACCTCCCCAATGCCCTTTGAAAGCTATAAAGAGGGATTTGAAAGATCCTCCTGAGTTGTGAGGGATAACATTTCTGGTTCGTTACAAGATAAAATAAGACCTTTTCAATCACGGGATTCCCAAAAAGAGACTCTAACATATCTACCACCATTTTTGGTCATAATACCAAAAAATTTGGTGGATTGTCAACGGAAAGAATAGGAAAAGTTCTAACTTTACAAATCTCTTTACGGTTATTCAACTCGGGAAGACTTTGAAGATTCCTTCTTAGTAGGGACAGGATCGTAGCCTCCTCTGTGCCACGGGCCGCACTTGACAAGGCGCTTAAGGCAGAGCCAACCCCCCTTGATCACTCCATGTACTTCAAGCGCCTCGCGGGCATATTCCGAGCAGCTGGGAGCAAATCGGCAGCATTGTCCCACAAAAGGACTAATGCAGAGCTGATAGACGCGGATGAGCAACAACAAAATAAATTTCATGCATGCATTCTACCTTTTTTTGCCAGAAATTACCAAGAAATTAGAATTGTCTTGAAGGAAAGAGAGCAGAGTTGATAGCATTCTGACTCCTTATATAAGCGGAAGTGGCGGAATTGGTATACGCGCTACCTTGAGGTGGTAGTGGAGGAAACTCCGTGGGGGTTCAAGTCCCCCCTTTCGCATAATTCTTGTAGGCCTTGTGAAATATATACTTATACTTATGCTTTTGAGCACACCTCTTTTTGCAGAGCGTTTTGAGGCGGACCGCTCGTCTAGCTCTTTTGAGCTGCGCAAAAATAAACAACGAGTGGATACTTTTGATTTTCCTGGGGAGTTTCCTCTTCTTGAGAACATCGATATCGATGCCAAGCGCAAGAAGATTGTGGAATTTAATCTCAATGGAGATTACCCCATCTTAGAAACGCTCAACTATGAGGGGGGATTTGGCAGGCTGACGGGAGATCTTACGGGCAATTTACCCTGCCTCTCTCTTGTCAATTTTTTGTGCTCAAATTGCGCGATGACTCTTGACTTATCTGGCTTAACTCAAACCTCTTGCGAGGTTAATATTACAGGTATGAAAGAAAACATTATTCTCAAGCTCCCCGAAGATGTGGGGCTCGTTGTGCATACACGCACATCTCCTAAAGGTAAAGTTATGGTGCGCAAAGGTCTTAAAAAACAAGGCTGGACCGGGATTCTTAAAAAAACTTATACTAATGAACTTGTAGAAACAGCCCCTGTTGTGTTAATTCTCAATATAGAGTTAACAGAAGGGCGCATCATTCTCAATTAAGACGATGGAATTTTGGTTAGACACAGTAGATTTTGCAACAATTAAGCGGGCAGAAGAGCTCGGTGTGCTCAATGGTGTGACAACAAATCCCTCCATTTTAGCACACCCAACCTTAAGCGCCGAGCAAATACTCGAAGATGTGCTCCACGCATTCTCTGGACCAATTGCTGTTCAAGTTACATGTTCTCAATCAGATGAGATGTTTGCGCAGGGCAAAGCTCTATTCGAATTTTCGCCGCGTGTGATCGTTAAAATCCCTGCAACAGAGGCGGGTTATCGGGCCATTCATCGCCTTAGCCATATTGGGATTCCCACAATGGCAACTGTTATTTTTGAGCCGAGACAAGCTTATTTAGCAGCCAAAGTGGGAGCTCGCTACCTCGCACCTTATTTTTCGCATCTAGGAGAACAAGCGCTGGCCATCTGCGATTCTATCCAATCCATTTTAAGAGAAAATCACCTCCCTGCTAAAATGCTTGTCGCCTCGCTAAAAAACACCTCGGACCTTGAAAAGTGTATGGAGCGTGGTTTTGCGGCTACAACCATTAAAAAAGAGCTTTTTGAAGCTTGCATGATTACACCGCCGAAAACTTTAGAGCATCTCCAACGCTTTGAAGCCGTCTGGCAACAAGCAGCCTCCTCTCAGCTCGTATGAAAATAGTCCAAAAGCTTTTTCCCATCTACCTAATCATCTTTTTTGGCAACATAGGCTACAGCCTTTTTATCACGATTTTTACACCTTTATTTTTGTTACATGACAACTTGCTTATCGAAAGTACAGTGCCGGTAGATCGTGTTTTGATACTTGGCGTTACTCTATTTTTTTATCCCTTTGGGCAATTTTTAAGCTCTCCCATCTTAGGGGCGCTCTCCGATCGTTATGGGAGGCGACCGATTCTGCTGTTTTCTTCTTATGCAGCCATTGTTATGTACGCTTTGATAGGAGTGGGTATAGAGATGAATAGCTATTGGCTTGTTGTCGGCTCGCTTCTTTTGGCAGGTTTATGTGAGGGAAATACAACCATTGCGCAAAGTGCAGTTGCAGATCTAACACCACCAAAAGATAGAAGCCGCTTATTTGGTTACATCTATTTGAGTGTGTCGTGCTCCTTTTTGTTGGGGCCGATCTTGGGAGGAAAGCTTTCTAATCCGCAACTTGTGTCTTGGTTTTCCTACTCAACGCCCTTTTTTTTTATTGCACTCTCTCTTGTTGTAGTGACGCTCTGGCTCACCTTTAGCTTTACAGAAACACACAGTCACGCCAAGCGAGAGCACATTCATTGGATCGAAGCTTTTTCAAACATAAAAAACTTTTTTTTATTCAAAAAAGTGCGTCCTCTATTTACGATCAATCTCCTTATATACCTGGGGATTTTTGGGTTTACTCAAGGCTTTCCCATATACTTGGTGGGCACCTATGCTCTTTCTGTTGAAAAGCTCGCTGCATATATTGCCTGGTCCTCGATTCCCTGGTTGGCAGTCAATATGTTTTTGACAGGCTACTTAGCCCAACGCTATTCGCTAGCTAAAATTGTCATTGTCGCAGCGGTCTTTACAGGTTTGGTCCTGGAGATTGTGATTTTTCCGATACCGCTCCGAGCGTGGTGGATTATTTTATTTTTGGCGGGACTTGGCAGCTCGTTATGCCTGCCCACATCTTCAGCGCTTCTTTCGTCCTACGTCACGCCGAGAGAGCAGGGGAGAGTGATGGGTATTAACCAATCGCTTCAGTTTTTATCAGAAGCGCTTGCGGGAATTTTGGTAGGGATCTTGGCCTCCATTTTTCTCAAGCTTTCGCTGCTTATTGCGGGCGGTCTGTGCTTACTTGGGGCGCTTTTACTTTTTTGCCTGCTATTTAAGAAGAAACTCAATGCATGAACAACCACAAAGAGTGTGCTCTCTGTGGTTGTCATCGTTGAATCATGCATTTAGAAACGAACGGTCCATGAGATAAATGGGCCGTGAAAGTCTAAATTTGAATAGTTGTCAAAGGACAAAGCGTCCAAGACATCATCGGGAAAGATCACTCTATCAATCACTCGAAGGTAGGTTAGGAACTCGTATCCAATCTGAATGTGTGAGTTGACACAGTAAAGACAAAAGGTGTAGTCAAGTCCAAGGCGTGCTTGAAAATTTGGTACCATCCTCCAAATAGAGCGGCTGGTTGCATTTGCAAAGTCGGCATTATTGGTTGCATTCGCAATAACTTTTGACTCATTTTGCCCCAAGAGAAGCGCGCTGCTTGCAGAGCCGATAATATTAATACATCCACACTGCCGCTGACCAATAAGATTGAGTTGAGGTCCAATGCCCCAGTAATCCGCCTTTGTTTGATAGTTATCGGTAACAAGTGCGGTAGGATTCAAGCCGGATGCTGAGAGTCGATCTTTTCTTTCAATTGTGCTATACTGAAGTCCCGCTTCCCCAAGAATTTCTAAATTGCATGTCCTACACAACGTCCTTCCAAAAAGAGCTTCCACTCTATCGAATAAGATTTCAATTGTAGAAGAAGCAGATCCATTTAAATAATTAAACTGATTAACATCAGGAACTCCTTGAGTAAGGGCTAAGAATTGACCGGTTTGTTTTTGTGTATCTGCTGTGCAAAGATGGGTCCACGCTACCTGAAAATTTTCGCAGCCATTCCCCAATCCATAGGCGCCTTCTAAACGAAACCCAGAGTGAAAACTTAGCTCATTTGCAAGCCTTGATCCAAATCGATCATCTGAATCTGAATTTGAGCTATTGAATACAAAGTAGTTATCGTCAACGAGTGGATGAAAATAGATCCACTCAAGTGTTAAAGCATACTCGCAAGGATCTGGTTTTATATAGCCTAAGCAACTGTGAATCCCTCCAAATAGAATACACAGTGCCAATAATGTTTTTTTCATTTGTAACTCCTTTTTAGAGGTCATTGATTGGTAAGAAATTTTCATGCCCATTCTCACTTTTATATAAATTTATTTGTTTTCTCAGCGTCGAAAAACCTCGTTTTTTTTAGGATGGGGATGTGCAGATAAGTCAAAGTTGAGATTAGTTGATTTTCTTTGCCTTTACATAAATTTAATTTTTTTTATATAACAACTCCAATTATTTTTTTTTGATTTGGAATATGAAAAAGTTTTTAGTTCTCCTCCTCGTTCTCGGCTCTCTATGTGCTCAGGAAGAGTCATTGGATATTCAGCTTTCAACAGCACCTGAGATGGAAGCGCAAGAGAGCTTTTTTCTCACCTCTACCGATTACAAAATAGCCCCTAAGGTGAATCCTGTAACAGGAGAATACTGCGAGGAAGAGGTAGATTTAGTGGTCGCAGGTGTAGAACCTCTCTCTGTTCGTCGGTTTTATAATCATTTAGCTCCCTACGATCCACGCACTGCAGGGTGGCGCTACAATCCCGAGGCATTTTGTGCTGCAAATTTTGAATGGAAAGAGAAAGATCTATTTGCAGCCTTTGGAGAGCGGGATGGAAGTGTTTGCTCTTTAAAATCTTCGGGAAAAAAGACGTGTCGTTTTCATTTTGAACTTTCAGAAGAATTTACCGCTGGGGTTGCCAGCGGTCAAGAGCACCCACTCAATCTCAAATTGAGCTACTGGAAGTTACGTGATCCCAAAAACAAACACAACTTTCAGTACATGGTCACAGCGCAGGATGGCAGTGGACGGATCCGCGAATTACATACACGTAGGCACCGCTGGCTCACTCCAATCCATTATACCAAAAAAACAGGCAGTTGGTTTTGGGGAGCGTCACAAAGATGGGAAATCATGCCCAATTCTTGGACTCCATTTCAGGTAGAGGTTTCAGAGGAGAGGCTGCCTAATGGAAACGTCCTAAGCTACGAATATACCGAGTGGAAAAAAGAAGAGGAAGGCTTTCCCTTTCCGGCATTGCTCCAATCCATTACTGCCTATAATCGAGACAAAACCAAAATCTTAGGCTCTCTCCATTTCAACTATCCTCGCATCAAGCACCAAGATGTAGGAGGGGTAGAGGTTACGGGAAGTGATGCAAGAAGAATGTTCATTCAGCATGCGGGAAAAAAGCCTATTGTGCTCGCCTCTGCCTATCGCCCCAATCTTCCAACAGTTCACCATGGTCATTGGAAAAACGACATTATCTGTAGAATAGAAAAAGGGGATGGCAGAGTTTTAGAAACCAGCTACGACCCCGACACCAAAAAAGTTTCTGTTCAATGCGCTTCGGTGGGTCCAAATGGGGAGATGTGTCCCATTGGCACCTATTTTTATGAAGATCGCTCCACACTTGTGCACGACGCAGAAGATAACCACACCCGCTATCATTTTGATGCCGATAAAAAAATCACAGCTTTAGAGTACTGTGAAAAAGATCGATTGCATCACATTGACCGCTTCAACTGGGATCCCCAAACAGGCAATCTTCTTCAAAAAACACTTGAGGACCCCTCCGGCCAACTGCTTCGCATCACAGACTACATCTATGACCACAACCAAAACCTCATTCAAGAGCGAATGGGAGATGGAATAGAGTGGCGCACGCTCACACGCACCTTTTCAGAAGATGGCTTTAACCTTGTTCTTTCCGAAACAGACCGTTCCGATAAAATCACCCGTTACAGCTATATCCCCAATACCAACCTGCTCGCCTCAGAGTTCATCTATCATAATGACACTCTCTGCCAACGCACATTTCATTTTTATGATGACTGTGCCATCTGCATTAAGACCATCACAGACGATGGCAGCTCTGAGGAGCCCTATGATCTACAAAACGTCACTACCCGTAAAATCACCCAGATTACCCCTAAACAACAAACCCCCTGTTTTGGACTGCCTGAAATAGTTGAAGAAAAGACCATTGACTCCTCTGGTCAAGAAATTCTTCTTCATAAAGTGATCTACACCTACGCTCCCTCGGGGCAAGTGCTTCAAGAAGAGCATTACGACGCAAATAACATCTATCGCTACACCCTATACAGCACCTACGATAGCCAAGAGCAACTTCTTACCAAAACAGACCCTCTTGGCCACATCACCTCCTACACACACGATACGAATAACAACCTCATAGCCATCACAGGCCCCAATCCTCATCAGTACAAACAAATCACCTACGACAAAGCGAATAGACCTACTCACCTCATAGATCAACAAACAGATGGCACCCACCTCTCCATCCAATCTAAATACGATAAACTAGGTAGAGTGGTCCAAACAATCGACGCCTGCCAAAACGCTACCCAGTACACCTACAACTTCGTAGGCCAGCAAACCGCCATTATCCTGCCCGAAGGAAGCGCGACCTACAAAGAATACGACACACTTGGCAACCTCATCAAAGAAACCGACCCTAAAGGATATATCACCCAAAAAACCTACAATCCCTTTGGGCAAGTGCTTACAGTTGAATACCCCGATAATACTCAAGAGGCGTACACCTACAATTCAACAGGCACGATCGCCTCCTACCTCGACCAAAATGGCACCACCACTCTCTACACCTACGACATCTTTGACCACCCCACCCAAACAGAAATCTACGCCCCAACAGGCGAGCTTCTCAAAAGCACCATCACCACATGGACCCCCTTCCACAAGCTTTCTGAGACAACAGGAGACCTCACTCTCTCCTATATTTATGACTATGCAGGGCGCATTATAGACGAGCAAAAAGCGTATCAGCATACACACTACACCTATGATTCTCTTGGAAGAGTGACCCAAACAGAAACAGGAGACACTCTTCTTATTCAAGAATACGATCTAGCCAATAATCTTATAGAAACACGCACAGCACAAACCCAAGAAAGCTATATCTATGATTCTGCGGGCAATCGTACGCACACAATCGGAGAAGGGATCACCGAAACCCAATACAACACCCACGGCAAACCCCTTCTGCAAATCGATCCATTAGGCCATACAACCCACTTTGCCTATAGCTACGCAGATACCCTTATCCAGACCATTACAAATCCAAAAGGAATCCAAACTCAAACACTCTACGACGCCCAAAACCGAGAGATTCAAACCCTCAAAAAAAACACCCTTAACCAAACCATTCAACAAACTACAAACAGCTACGACCTCAACAATAACTGCACCCAAACCACCCATACAGTCTACTCCAAAACAGAACCCACCCAAATCATCACCCACAAATGGACATATGGCCCAAACAACCGTTTAGAAAGCCTTTTAGAAGCAGAAACCAAAGAAACACGCTATCTCTACGATAACTACGGCCGCCTCAAAACACTCATTAAACCCAACAAACGTGAGCTCTCGCACGCCTACGACGCCCTCGGCAGACTCTCCCATTATTCCTCGATAGATTTTGACTACCACTACACCTACGATCAAAATGACCGCGTGATAGAAATCTACGATGCCTACACCCACACTACCACCACTCGCACCTACGACCCCCTAGGCAACATCCTGCAAGAAACGCTCGCGAACAACCTCACACTCACATTCACCTATGATGCACAAGGAAGGCTCATCACCCTCATCCTTCCAGACAGTTCTCAAATAGACTATGCTTACAACGGAAATTTTCTTTCCGAGGTGCATCGCAACGGCTATACCCACACATATACAAACCGCAACCTTGAAGGGCTGCTCACTCAAGCGACGCTCCCTACAAACCTCGGACAAATCTGCATCGACCGAGACCTTTTAGGACGTTATACCAACTACACATCGCCCTATTTTACAGCGCGTTACACCAACTACGATCCCAACGGCAATCTTCTTAGCTACCAATACCAAGATCAATACGGCACAGTTGCCAGCCTTTACGGATATGACGTCTTAGATCAGCTTATTCAAGAGAATGAGCATAGTTATCACTACGACTCGCTCAGTAACCGCCTAAAAAAAGACCAAAATACCCATCAAGTCAATGCGCTCTGTCAGATTACTCATGATGGACAAACAAACTACATCTACGACCTCTGCGGCAACCTCCTTTCGGATGAAACCCACAAATACTTTTACGATAGCCAGGATAGGCTCATCTCAGTTGAGAAGGGGTCTAAGCGCATCCAATTTACCTACGATCCCTTCCATCGCCGCCTTTCTAAAACAGTCTATTACAATGAAGAACCTATCCGATACCTCAGATACCTTTGGGACGGGGATAATGAGATAGGGGTGGTCGATGAAACAGAGAAGATAGTTGAACTGCGTGTGCTTGGAGAAGGGCTTGGCGCAGAAATTGGAGCAGCAGTGTTGCTTGAGCTCAATGGCAAAGCGTACGTACCCCTGCATGATCAGAGAGGGTGTTTGGTTACACTCATAGATCCAGAGCAAGCAATAGCGATAGAAAGCTACCGCTATACATCTTTTGGGGAAGAGCTTACAGATACCCAGCTGTCGCCCTGGCGTTTTTCGAGCAAACGGACGGATGAAGAAACTCAGCTTGTATTCTTCGGCAGAAGATATTACTACCCAGAACTTGGGCGCTGGATCACCCAAGATCCCGAAGGTTTCCACGACGGCCCCAATCTTTATGCCTACCTGCATAATGGACCTCTCCTAAGCATAGATCCCTATGGGCTTTCTTTCGCAGAACTGATCGCACAATTTGGATGGGGAAGGTCGGGGCTAAATACTTTTAATGCATTTTCGTGGAAAGATTATTCAGAATTTGAAATGGTTTTGGAAAATAAATCGTATAATGCAAGCCTTGGCTTAAGAGAATTGCCGTATGGTGAGATCGGGCGGACAAATGGAATTTTTAATAAAGCTCAGGATGTTACAAATACAGCTTTGTATCTCTCTGAAGCAGCTGGGGGATATAATATTCATTATACTCACAATCAAACACATGGAATAATAGACTTCCAGGAAGCGGGGATGAATGTCTATGGACAAATAGCGACAACTCCAGTATTTAAGATTCATGAAAGATGGGACAGATATTTTGAGACAAATACACTCAATGTGCCCTATTACGAAGAGTGCCATAGCCAAGGGGCATCCTTGGTAAAACTGGCATTAGAAAGATATCCAAAAGAAAGACGTGATTTGATTCAGGTAAGAGCTTTTGCACCTGCGGCGTATATCCCCAAGGAATTATGCATGGATGTGGTACACTACGTGAGTGAAGGAGATATAGTGCATTTACTAGACTTCAAAGGTAGAAGAGCGTGTGCAGACACGATTGTTGAACTGCGTCCCAAGCCTGGAGCATCATTTTTTTTAGATCATTCAATCTCTAGCCCTACATTTGCTAAGGCAAGACGTGATTCTGTACAACAATATATTGAATCTTTAGAGTCTTACATTAAATGAATAAGATATTAATATTAGCTCTATTTTTTTTGGCTTCTTGTAGTTCTTTCTTTCAAAAAAATGAAGTGGATCTGGCCGATCGACGTATAGTAGAATTTGCCAAATCTGTTAAGGACACTGGCCTCTTTCCTATGGGTATTGGTGGAGGAATAGACCATGAAACAGGGAAAAATAAACTATTTTCACTTACTTTTGGTACAAACGACACAATCTCCAGTCTTGAAGAGGCGCGGGTTCTATTTGTCGAAATGCTTGAGAGTTTTATTGATTTTATAAATAACGATATTCAAATTAGGGATTCTCTTGCTGCATTTCCAGTCACAATTGAAAATATTAATATGAGTATTGTGTGCATGGAATCACGACCTAAAGAGATTGCTGATATGAGCAATTGTGGGCAAATACTGTATTATTATGCTGAAAATGAGAATCCAGCCATTATTGCAATGGATAGGATACATAAGGAGACGTTCGAGGAAGCTCAACGGATTGTCAATCAACAGCGAGAAGAAGGTATAGGGGAGAGGTAAGCACTCATTTTGGTTTCGAATAATTTTTGATCTGAATAGATTTCAGTTTTTTATGTCAATATTGGATTTTCTTATTTTTCATAAATCCATTAAGCTCATGCGTGTAGCTTAAAATGTAATTTCTCTAAAAATTAATAATTGCAAAACTATGAAGATATGGAAAGGAATAT
>JAJACO010000088.1 GCA_022601475.1 Chlamydiales bacterium | reverse complement strand
CCCCTTTCACTACGGGTGAAGTTTCCTTCATGAGTGAACCTGGGTTGAGAGAAAGTGTGTTGCCTACATGCTCATTGATTTTTTGATGCGTGTGTCCGTGAAAGACTGCATCGTACTTCCCACACGAAACAAGAGCATCGACAAGACCAGAATAATCTCCATGAAAAACAGCAATGCGCCGTGCATCAAGTTCTATTTCAAGGAAGCGTTCTTCATATTGCAAATCCAGTCCCCACCTATCCTTAAAAGCAAGATGACGGAATTTGTCTCCATCATTATTACCAAATACTCCACGTAAAGGGGCTTTCAAATTTTGAAAAAAGTAGGGAATGAAGGGGGAAACCCAATCTCCACAATGAAATACCCATTCAACTTTCTCCTGGTTGAAATGCTCAACTGCTTTTCGAATCAACTCGCCCTGGTCATGAGTGTCAGATAGCACACCTATTTTCATTAAACGCTCCTCTTTTTACAAAAAAGATGAATCATGTCATGCGTGTGGTAGGGCGAACTCTTACCAACCACGCTGGATTGCAGAATTTCAAGATCCGCTTGTTCAAGTAGGGTAATAATCTCATCTTTATCGAAAAAGGACCAGAATTTTGGCACGTTGCCATATCTTGCATCTTGCTCCAAAGCTTCTCCTTTACCTTGTTTTAGAGAAAGATAGAAGATGCCTTCCTGCTTTAGAAGAGAGTGAATATTTCGAAAGATCTGAGAAATAGTGCTTTTAGGGACGTGAAGAAATGCAGCTGAGGCCCAGATTCCATCGAAATGGCTTTTGGGAAACTGCATTCTTTCGAGATCCATCACTTGGAACTTGGCATTTGCAACTGCTTCCTTTGCTAACTCAATGATCTTAGGAGATAAGTCTATCCCTGTAACCGCAAAGCCCAGTTCTGCAAAAATTCTAGCATCTCTTCCTGGTCCACAACCCAGGTCGAGAATCACTGCTTGTCTTGGTAAATAACCAATAAAGGCATCGATTTGCCTTTTCGGATAGAGGCTACTCGTTTTTTCGGCATATTTCTGGGCAGTAGCATCATAACTGCTCAAGGTGCAATATTTGTGCACTTTGTTGATAAACCTCTTTAAATGCGGTTCTGAAGCAGTATGGGGAATTTGATCGACTGAAAACCATTTGACTTGATGAAACTCTTCAGTGTCATATTGAAAATGGCTCCCATCTTGCCCATTTAGGAGATACCACAATGAGACGTCTGTGTGTGTTGCGACATTGCCAACAGTCTCAGTCACTGTAACAAAAAGCGGGGTTTCCATTTGAAAATCAGCTTCAATACCCAATTCTTCTTTGATCTCACGTTTAACTGTTTCTTGGGGATGTTCGTTTACTTCAATATGGCCGCCTGGTGGTAGCCAGAGGCCAGCTTTACGATGATCAACAAGGAGAAGAGTATCGCTTTTTACGTCGAATAAAACAAAATATACCACTAAGTGAATTTTAGGATTATCAGGTTTAGCAATCCGGAAGATTTCGGCACCAGAATCAATCCATTGAAGAGAAAAGGTAATATCCTCCTGCTCTTTGTCGTCTGCAGGGGTAATCGAAGCGATAAGCTGGCGAATAATAGTTTTAGAAGTATCAGTCAACTGAAACTCCTTTCTCTTTTAGAAAATCAAGGATAGATATTTTGTCTCGAAGGTTTTGAAAAAGAATAGCTTGGTAGAGCCAATGGCTTCCCATTTTAGGAACTCTTCCTGATTGCTTCATCAGTTCATTTTTCATCTGGAGGATAAGTGCGCGAGTCTCTTCAGTCAGGGCATTTTTCAGTTTTTGAACCAACCCCTGGTTCTTTTCGAGATCGTGTTGTTCGAGTACCCATATATCAAGTTTCCAAACCCCTCCAAGATCGGGGAAATTCATTTTTAGGCAGAGACAATATCCCCGAGGCCAATGAGGCTTATAGTCATCTGTAAAATTGATGATTTGAGCTTTTACAAAATGTTGCTGATGAACAAAGGCCTCTAAAAGGCACATAAGAGCTGCGGAGGGTGCTAGCCCATCTTTGAGAGCAATCTGCATATCGATGTCGTTCCAAGTCATTAACCTTAGAGCGTAGCTTCCCGTAAAATGTAATTTCCCCATTCCCTCTACCAAAGAATGAAGCTGCAAGCGCTGTAGAATTGCATCAGCTTGGAGTTGAAGAGCATCAGCAGCATTAAGAAAAGGATCATTACTTGGAGTCATCATATTGTCCATTCAGCATTTCAAGTTGAGGAACTCGTCCCGGAAGATCCGCAAGTGCGACTAGCGGACATTCGAATCTTTGTACATAGGTACAGGTTGCTTTCAGATGATATAGAAGGACACGGTGATAAACAAAGATCCATAATAAATTTTTCAAATCAAGACAATAAAACTTTTCATCACAATCCATTGGTTGACAGTATGGTGGCATCTCATTTCTCTTGATTTCCCGAAATCCATTTTTTTCATAAAAACGGTGGACTGCTTTAAACTTGAGCGTTGTGCCTAAATAGATTGTATTGATTTCATGCGCTTTAGACCAAGCCAAGACGGTATCGAGAAGTTTCGCAGTTTGCTGGGGGAAGCCTAACAAGCGGATTTGGACTCGGTATTTTGTTTTTCCATCGGCTGAGGTTTTTTTTTCAATGTATGCCGTTGTTCGTGATCTTCGTGAATAGCTTTGATCAACAGGTTACATTATGTAACTGTTTATGGCAACAATTGAGAGCAACTTAGAAGAGATTCAAAGTTTGGGGGAGTTAGGCTCTCACTTGTTAGGGTTTGTTGTGGTTTGAGAGGGTGTGTGATTTGCAATTCCCCCAACAGTCCCCCAACTGTTTTACAAAGGTAGACTATTTTTGAGAAAATTATCTCTCTAATATATTTGAAATTAGAGAGATAAAGTAAATGGGGCAAGGTGGATTTGAACCACCGACCGACGGGTTATGAGTCCGCTGCTCTAACCGCTGAGCTATTGCCCCCAATGACACTACACAATACCATCAACTTTTCGAAAAATGCAAGCAGAACCAGTTGCTTAATATCTAAGAGCAATTGTATAAATCCATCTTTATGAAAAAAATCACTTTATTGCTTCTCCTGCTCAACTCTTTTGTCTTTGCCGACACGTGTGGACTAGACTTTTATTGCGATAGCTCCATTCCTCGCACACGTGCCGATAATATCCCTCAAACACACATCGCTAATATGAGCGATGAATACATGACAGGTTATATTCAGTCGCTTGTCGATATGCACTATTATGAATTCCAAGTGCATGTCATTGCCCATTCCGGCACGATCTATGTATTCGACCTCCCCAATAATCAACTCATCGCAAGTAGCATTCTTTGTTTTATCTATGATGTTCCATGCGTTCGATGTGTCGAACGAATCGAGTGTTGCCCCGAAGATTTTGCCTGCTTTTTACAAGAAACAAATCCCGAAGCTGCAAAGGCGATTACTTGCTCAAATGTTTATCAGACGATGTGTTGCATGCCCAAAACTTATTGCCAGATTAAAGCTATTTGGCTACCTCAGAATACGGTGTTATTTCGCCCTTTAATTGCCGATCCTAGACAGGTGATGAATGCGGCTGCATTGCGTTTTCAAGATAATGTCATTGGAAAGCATGTGGGAGCTGTCTCTTTTGGAGATGACTTCATGGTGATTCGACTAAAAAACCTATTTCGCTGGCATGGAGATATGGATTTGGGTGTCCAGGCAGGGATTTTTTCTGTTTTTGATCTAGACCATGTAGAGGCGTGTATGGTCAATACCGACTTTTTTGTGGCCGCAATGGCAACCTATGCGTTTGATTGCTGGTCTTTCCGTTTTCGATTGTGGCATCTCTCCTGTCACATTGGAGATGAGTTTTTGATCTGCAACCCCGACTTTGATAGATTTAATCTTAGTGATGAGGGGATCGATTTTTTTGCTTCTTACCAGTGCGGGCAGCCTTTACGCATTTACGGCGGCTTGGGTTATATTTATGATCGTGATGATGAATTCCCCGAGAAGCCTTGGTATTTTGAAGCGGGGAGTGAGGTGCGCTTATTCGGAGGTCGAGACTGTTTCAATAAACTCTATATTCAACCCTTTTTTGCGATGAACTTTAGACTGTGGGAAGAGCATCATTTTGAGTTGGATCAAACCTATGTTTTGGGAATTGAGTGGAGCAAGCTTCAGGGGGTAGGACGTAAACTCCGCTTATATGGAGAGTATCACAATGGCTTTTCAAAAGAGGGGCAGTTTGTTAGAGAAAGATCCGATTATTACGCAATTAAAGTGAATTATGGCTTCTGAGCTTGATGAGGCAGACTTTGTCCAAGAAAAGAACCCTAAGTATGTATGGATCTTTCTTATCATTTTCATTTTTATCTCTCTTTTGGCTTGGGGGCTTGGAATTTGGCTGCATAAGGTCGCTGTTGAAAAAAGAAATGAATTTGCATTCTACCGAGTTACTAACCGAGAATTCTCCCTTTTCTTGTGGCAACATCCCGATTTTATGCACTCAGATATTGAGACTAAGTTGGAAAATCTACCCCATTTTCACTCCCAAGATGAGATTCAGGTGGTGCCTCAGTATGCAGATATGTATGTGATCGCTTCGATAGATCTATTGTTTCGCTATCACGTCTGGAACCGCTTGTTGGGCAAAACATTAGCGCCTCGCCCCATTCCTGCCGATGAATTTTATACTTTTATCCACGAAAACCAAGAGTGGCTCCCCACGTTTTGGGCAAAGGCTCCAAAAGAATATAAGAAATTGCTGCTCAAACTCCCCAAAATGGAGGCTAAAGATATTCAAGGAGCCTCTAAAAAGGCGCTCCCCTTTGAGGTGCGTTTAGCCTTTCAAGGATGGAAAAATATCACGCGCGAGTGGAAGAGTATTGAAGATGTGAACCCAAACTATGCGCAGATGCAAGCTTTTTTAGCAGAGCACCCTCATTATAGACGCTCTTATTGGCGCAATTTGGAGCCCGATTATCTTGTCTCTTTTACAGAGGAAGAGGTGGGTGAGCTTTCCGATTTTCTCAAAATTGGATATTACAACTATGTGGTCTCCACCCAAAGAGGGTGAAGACCACTTTGTTTTAGCTTTTAAACTCCTTAATTTTAGCGTCAGCCTTCTCTTTTAAAAATGGGATGGCGGTGACAGCTGTTGACATGATGGTTGCTCTCCATCCAAGCCCTTTTAAAGCATTTGTGCTAAATAGCTCTTTTGTAACAAAGGGTTTGAATGAAAAATCTCTCTGCATGCGCGTCTTGAGTGAATCTGGAGAGATGCTAGCCGCTGCAGCAAAGGGGCCGACAATGATCCCTGCTACAACTTGAGCTGGTCCCTCACTCCAACCTTGAGATAGGAGTTTCTCTTTGATAGCAGGAACACCACTAAATATGGATGCAGAAGACACCCCTTCACGCAAAACAGTGGGAAAGGCCCCTCGAAAAAAACCCTTTATTCCAAACTGTGAATAAATAGCTTGTGCGGTTTTTATAAAGCTTTTTCCTGTTTTTTGTTGCTGAATCATTACAACTTCTGCAGGGCATACAACAGAAGCTGAAACACCTCCGGCTGCAGCGGATGCGGGGAGAGGATCCATCCACTTTGAGAAAAGACCGGTAAAAAGGTTTTGGATAGCGATACTTGGAGGAAAGCTGGCAGCAAATCCTCCTCCTCCTCGGTATAATATGCGAGGATCGAGTATAAGCTTTGGTTTGTTTCCCGCTTGAATCTCATTTTTATAATACAACATGGGCTGAAGCACAGTAACGGCTGCTGCTCCAGCTCCTCCTCCAACAAATATATTTTGCATTTCAGAATTAACTGAATTAGACATAAGAATACTCCTTTTTTTTATAAATAAATTAAATAGATCTGGAAAAAAGAAAAAAAATTACTGCGCGCGCTGGCGCAGGACGATGAGTCGAGAAAATGAAACAGATTTGACTGTCAAAGAGCTTTTGATGACTCGAAACGGAAAGTGATTAGCGTGAAAATGCTTCATGGAAGCGATTGTACTTTAATTCTTTATAAATACTCAAGGTTTTTTTATTCCTAATAATCACCGAAGCATTCTATAAAAACTACACTCAATATGCGTACGAGTGGTATCAAAAAATAGTTATCGAGAGAAATTTCTTCTCCTCAGGGAGTGTTGAGCGCAGATGGCTTTTTCCATCCTCCTAAAACCATTTCAATCGTCTTAGCTGCTGCAAGCGCCTTATCTTCGCGATACGGTTTGCTGATCACCTGCACTCCAATGGGTAGCCCTGTTTTTGAGGTGCCTGCCCTGACAACGACAGAAGGAAAAAGTGTCGCACTCACATTCCAACAGTAGCTAATGTTATGAATCATCTCCGGATTCCACATCGGTGTTTCAAGCGGAAGCGCTTCTTGTGCGGTTACAGGGCAGATGAGTACATCGTAATTGTCAAAAAAGCTTAAAATTTCACCGCGAAAAAGCTCGATTTGGCTCCAACGTCCCATAAATGTGGGCAAATCACAAGTGAATTGTTCAAGATAAGCCATGAGTTTTTGAATTAAACTCGAACGCTCTTTTACCTTAAGCCTTTTAAACTCGGCTTCAAAAGCTGCACATGCATTGGCTCCTAGGTTTTGCGCAAAGAGTTTAAATCCTTCGCCTAAGCGTGGGGGGCAATCGTGTTCAATACAAGCTCCCATAGAAACAAGGGCATTAGCAGCATCTTTAACAGCTTTTTTTGTTTCAGCTGTCGCCTCAGAGTTTCCATCAGCATCGAAGTAGGCTACCTTAAAGTTTGTCATATCTTGGTTAGAGGATGGATAGAGGGGAGCTGGGATAACAGAGGGATCTACACCATCAGGCCCTTGAATGATATTGAGAATTAACTCTAGATCCTCGATAGAGCGGCAAACAGGGCCCTCCGAGGTGTAGCTTGCCCCAACGCCTGTGCGCAGACCGTATACAACGCCTGTGGTCGGAATTCTATGTGTGCTGGGACGTATTGTTGCAATACCGCAATAGTGGGCAGGTATTCTTAAACTCCCTCCTGTATCAGCTCCAATATCAAAGGCGCTAGCGCAGGCAGAGACAGCGGCGCAGCTCCCTCCGCTACTTCCACCTGCAGAGCGGCTTGTGTCGTAGGGGTTGACTGTTGTTCCGTAGACAAGGTTGTCTGTATCCGCTCCATTTTCAAACTCTGGGGTATTTGTTTTGCCGATTAAAATTCCACCCGCTGCTTTTAATCTTTTTACAAGAGTGGCATCGCTTGTAGCTACGTTATCTTTTAAACCAAGAGTGCCTGCTGTGATGATATCTCCCTCTGTATTATAGACATCTTTTAGAGTGAAAGGGACTCCGTGCAGAGGACCTAAATTAGCTCTTTGAGCTTGAAGTGCATCACATTTTTTGGCCTCTGCAAGCGCTCTTACAGGTTTGAACTGAACAAGTGCGTTGAGCTTGGAATTCACCTTTTCAGCTTGCATGAGATACGCCTCTGTCACCTCGACTGCAGAGAGTTGCTTGTCACGGATCTGTTTAGCAAGTTGTTTTACAGATAGCTCATAGATTTCCATTCATTTCTCCTACAGTTACAAAGCCGTCCTTATAAAAAGGACCTTCTTTACCTAGTTTGAGTTTTTGGGTAAAAAAATCGTGGTAGACTTTGAGCCCTTCAGCGGCGTTTTGGATACAAAAAAAGCTGTTGCTCACCCACTCAGAGCCTTTAATTGTTCCAGATTGTAGGTTGCATTGAAAGCGGGAGGTGATCTTTTCTCGCCAATATTCGGGGGTGCCAAAAAGCAAAATGGGTCCAAAGGGGCGAGAGCCCACTTTATGCCGCACCTCTTCTAAAGAGTACTCAAAATCTGTCCCAATTCCTCCTGTAACAAAGATGGGAAAATCGAGATAAAATTCAGCCTGTCTTTCGATGAGCTGGTCAAGGCGATACGTCATTTTAGCTTCGATATAAGGGTTTTGTTTTTGCTCATTGACAATTGTATCGGGTTTAGTCTGAAAATCTACAATGTTAGCACAAGATAGAATATCGAGTTCTTTTGCCATCCGATTTCCCATTTCCATCGCTCCTGGGCCTCCACCTGTTACAAGAGCTAGAGGTGTGCGTTGGTTGAGAAGGGGATGATCGACGGTTTGACGCATTTCAAGAATTCCCTCAAGAAGCTTTTTGAGTTCTTCAGCAAAGTTGCCTGTGAGGAGATTAGAACCATAAATACCAAAAAATGTAGCTCTTTCAAACATAGAGATTTTATTGAGAGGAACAAACATTCCCGATGTTTTATTGGGCCTCTGGACATATTTTAAAATCTGTCCACTTGTTTGATCAGCCCAATAAACAGGCACACCAAAGGTGACAAGATCGATCAACATCGACCGATCTTCTTGAGAAAAATAATAACCATTTGCTTTTGAGGGATGCTGGAAATAGAGACCCATGAGGTGAGATTGCACGTAATAGGAGAGCAACATTCGTTTCATGAGCGG
Source organism: Chlamydiales bacterium (assembly GCA_022601475.1). Taxonomy (GTDB): domain Bacteria; phylum Chlamydiota; class Chlamydiia; order Chlamydiales; family JAAKFR01; genus JAJACO01. The sequence goes on along the minus strand of JAJACO010000088.1, from coordinate 289 downwards.
AGAGGGGAAGTACCGGGTGAAAAGAACCCCTTGACTTGTGATTGTTCCTTGCTCGATTCCTTTTAGAAAGGGGTAGCAAGGTTGTTGCTCAATGTAGCGTTCTACCATGAGGGATTGACGGGTTTTATGACTAATGCCCGGAAAAGATTGTTGAGGAGAATTGCGGATGATCCAATCACTTTCTTGGAGTTTAAGCATGTAGCTTCCCTTTACAAGAAAAACAGCCGCGCGATTTTCTTGGGGATCGGGAGCAGTCTGAAAGGTATCAAAAATGGTCTTGGAATCTTCT
>JAJACO010000087.1 GCA_022601475.1 Chlamydiales bacterium | reverse complement strand
ATCTACTGCGGCTACCTTGTGATGAAATGCAAAACTACGCAGCGCCCCTTACCATCTTAACATCATCTTTTTATTAAACAACTATAATAATATTATGAGCTATTTAGACTCAATCTCTTATAAAGATTCCCCTTTTATCGACGGAATAATTTCAAAACTTTCCTATTCTGAACTAAAAGGATTAAAATATATAAATCCAAATGCGGCTACAAGGATTGAAGAGGTGCTAGCCAAAAGAAGACTTCTATGGGAAACTGTCATTGCACTTCCTAAAACTCCATACTCTAGCGCACAACAACGAAGGAGAATCAATAATTATACGCTTAGGCTGCTAGAAAATCAAATCACTCCGGACAATATTTTTCTTTACCTACGGGAGAAAACCGACAAACTCCAAGCTCTATCCAACTTTTTGAGCTCAACAGACTATGGCAAACCAATCAAAGAATTTTATCGTCTCTCGCTCAAAAAGAAAGCAATTCTCCTGAGCATGTCTGATAAAAAACTCTCAGAAGGTGACCTAAATCAGATCAATAGCTGCTTGCAACAGAATCCTCTTGGAAAAATCATTCTTACAAATATTTCAACTGATAAAGAGCACTTACTGCAATTTTATAAAAACCCAAGGGTAAAACTCACAAAAGCGTGTGCAACCCTCTCTCCTTTAAAACGAGTAACAACGATTGCACTGTTTGAAATCATGCGTATCACACTCATAATCCTTTTGCTTGCTCCTGGAATCGGCACAGGGCTTGGATTTTACTTTTTAACAGCTAGCACCTTCCTTGGTGTAGTTTTTGGTGTTTTTGGTGTTTTTTGGGGCATTGTTTTGGCCGCAGAAATCATCGACACAAAAGATCTTAAAATGAATTTTCTTCGAACACCGTTTTTTTCTGACAAAAATAGCCTGACAATGGCTCTTGGATGCCATAAAGCAAAAAAGCTATTCGCAACAGTTGCAAAATCTGGGTCGCACTAGGTATACTCTTGTCCTATGACAAGAAAAGCAATTTTTGTAGCAGCTACTGGACAAAACGTGGGCAAGACAACCATTTGTCTTGGAATGATCGCAGCTCTTAAGAAAAAAATCTCCAAGCTAGGCTTTATGAAGCCTGTTGGACAACAACATGTGAGTGTTGAGAAAAACCTACTTGTGGATAAGGATGTCGTTCTTTTTAAAGAGTTTTTTCACCTTACATCTAATTATAGAGACATGAGTCCCGTTATTTTTCCTAAAGGATTTACACGCGATTTTTTAGATCTAAAAATCGATGAAGCCTCCTTAAAACAAAAAATCCAAAAAGCTTATAAAAAAATCTATAGCGAAAATGACTTCACAATCATCGAGGGGACCGGCCACGTTGGAGTTGGATCGATTGTCAATCTCAATAACGCTTCTGTTGCAGCCTCATTAAATGCAGATGTTGTAATCATCGCCAAAGGAGGACTTGGAAGCACCTTTGATGAGCTTGCTCTTAACAAACAAATGTGCGATGCGCACGGAGTGAAAATTTGTGGAGTCATCCTCAACAGAGTGATTGAAGAAAAAAAAGAAATGATCACTCACTACATAACAAAAGCACTCAGTAGATGGGACATCCCACTTATTGGTTCGATCCCCTACAATCAGTTCTTAAGCACCCCTACGATGGAAGATTTTGAGACCCTTTTCAATACAAAGCTCCTCTCTGGAGAACAGTTTCACTACCATCATTATGAAACCATGCGGCTTGTAGCTACCTCCGTTGAGACTTTTAAAGAGAGAATCTTTCCCCAACAACTGATTGTGACCCCTGCTACCCGCAACGATATCATTCTTGCTCTGATCGATCAAAAAAAGAATCAAAATGGAGAACCAGAGCACGGCCTAATCCTCACGGGAAGACACCCTCCCTCCCCTTCTATGATCGTTAAACTCCAACAAGCGCAGATCCCCAGCCTCTATGCTGCTTATACGAGCTTTCAGGCGATGAAGATGATCACCTCATTTATCGCCAAAATACGTAAAGAAGACACATCCAAAGTTCAAAAGGCGATCGATCTTGTTGAAAACAATATTGATTTTTCACTGATCCACTAAGAGCGTTGCCTTTAATTCGGACATTTTTTTGTCCGAATTATGGTAATTCGGACATTTTTTTGTCCGAATTATGGTAATTCGGACATTTTTTTGTCCGAATTATGATAAAATTGTCCAAAAAGGAGCTATTTGATGAAACCGCGCGATCGCAAACTCGAAATCCTGCAGAAGCTTGCACAAGAGGCTGAACCTATCACTCTCTCAAACTTACTCACTAAACTTCAATCACGCTATGCAGATAGAACTGTACGCCGTTGGATCAATCAACTCATTGAAGAAGAGCTTGTTAAAAAAGTTGGACACACAAAAAATGCTAAATATCTGGCTGTAGATAGCAAAAAAAATAATGTAGCTGAAATAAGCAGTTGTTTTAGCTCTGAGAGCCTAGACGCAATTGCCCAAATCAATCTCCCGCTTTATACAAGAAATCCTGTTGCTTATAATGAACAATGGCTAGGTGCGTATATACCCAATAAAAGCTATTACCTCTCTCCTGCCATCCGGGAAAAATTACTGCTTAGCGGACAACGAGCAAGCAAACAAGAGCCTGCCGGCACCTATGCTCACCAAATATTCAATCGACTCCTAATCGATCTTTCCTACAACTCTTCCCGTCTCGAAGGAAATACCTATTCCCTGCTCGACACCGAACGCCTGCTGCTCTATGGAGATAGTGCTGAGGGCAAGCTAGATGGTGAAAAAATTATGATTTTAAACCACAAAGAGGCAATTCGTTACATTGTAGACAACGCCTCAACAATTCAAATCAAAAAAGAAACTATCTGTACTCTACACTACCTCCTTTCTGATGGACTTGTAGATGCGAAATATGCCGGCAAAATTCGAGATCACGGCGTACGCATTGGAGGGTCTACTTATATTCCTTATGAAAATCCAAATATCTTAGAAAAAAAACTCCAGCAGATTGTTAACAAAACGTCTCAAATTGAAAATCCGTTCGAACAAAGTCTATTTTTACTTATTCATATTAGCTATCTTCAGGCATTTACAGATGTCAACAAACGCGCAGCTCGCCTGAGTGCAAATATTCCCCTGATTACCCAAAATCTCGTCCCCTTATCTTTTAATAATATAGATACCAATGCCTATCTCTCCTCTCTACTTGCACTTTATGAATTACAGGCGATCACTCCTCTCATCGATCTCTATATCTATTCCTATATGCGTACATGTTCCGCTTATGATTCAACTATACAAGCGATGGGATTTGATGAAATTCGCGTCAGATACAGACGACAAAGACGAGACCTTATTCGAGAAATCATACAGTCCAAATTGGTGGGTTCACAACTTAATCTCTACGTAAAACAAGCAATCCAAAAAGAAGCTATCCCAATAAGGGATAAAGAAAGTTTTTTAACCAACTTGTTTGAAGATCTAGATCTAATGGATGAAAGTCGACTCGGAGGGCTAGGCGTGACTCCCGAGCAACTTCATAGCTGGCAAAAACTACGCACAAATTAAAATAATCTTTAAAATTGTTATTTTTTCAACTATCAATTATAATTGAATTATATGGATGCAAATAAAGTAACAAATAATAACAAATCAGTTAATGATAATTGGTCAGAAAAAACCAAGGTTTGCGGGCGAAACTTGGCGATTAAAAAAATTGCTATTATAACAATAGGTCTGATAAATCTTGCTTGCCTTGGAACCGTCCTCTATTGCCTGGTCGCTTTTACACTCGTTCCCACACAGGCCGTCATTATCGCGCCTTTTATCGTCGGGGTGTTGGGGGTTCTGGCTTATCTAAAATTCCCTACATTCGGAATAGCTTCTGAAAGCTATGCAAACCTGCTCGACCCATTCCAAGCCATTGCTCAAACATTGACTTTTTTCTCATTTGGTCCTCTGATGTTAACGATTAAAATGATTGATTTAACTCCATACAATGATCCGTTCAAAGCGAATGCCATTTCGACAACCCTAGAAAAAGAAAATTTTGAAACTGTGTATCAAACGCATGGCAAACACTTTAAAAACCTCACGAAATATGGATTTATCCCTCTCGAAAATTCTAAAGATTTTCTGAAGTTGAAAGAGGAGTATATACCCCTCAAGCGAGAACTTGAGTTTTACAAAGTCGAATCAACAGAAGAAGACATTACACGCATCTGTAGCGAAGTTAAATATGGACAATTCGAGCAGCGATGGATGGAACTTAGAGCTCGCATCCAATTTCCTCATCCCGAACAACCTGAGCTAGATTTTTCAAAGTTTTTCACACGTATGAAGCTTAAATTGCGAGAGTTTTTTGTCCTCGGCAAAACCACTTCTCCCCCTCAAACAACTGCCAGTTGAGCATGTTCTTAGCTTAGAACACCTTTTTTCAAAGAGCTCTGCGTATGGACACTCTCCTTGAATTGCCACATGTTGATCTCCCATAGGCTTATATTTTTGGGCCGAGGAGGGACCAAAAAAGCTCAATGAAGGAGTATCTGTTGTGCCGCAAAGATGCAGCGGCAAAGAATCCATCGAAATCACCAGTGAAGACTTTGCCATCACATGTTGTAAAAGAGGGATGCTCAATCTCTCTAGAACAGCACTATTTTGGAAATGAGAGCTGAGATAAACTGCGATTTCTCTTTCCTGAGGACTTCCCCAAGTAAACCAATAAGGCGCTCGATTAAGCGAGTGAAGCACCTCGATCAGAGACTGTTTTGTTAAACATTTATTTGACCATGCCGATGAGGGACAAACAAGTGTGGGGCTCTGATTTTTATCAAAAAGAGCTGCCAATTTTTGCTGTTCAATCGAATTGAGCTTTAAACTCCAAGACCTCGGTTCAAACAAGAGATCATCCTTAAAATAATTTTTTACAATCGATAAATAATCGTCTCGAATGTTGGATCCACTTAGGGAATTAAAACGTTTCTTGGTAAACAAAACGTTGGGCCATTCAGGCACTGTTTTCCATCCAAACCCCACCTTCTGCTTGGCTCTTGCTTGAACAACGACACCGCTCGATTTTAGATTCCCCTGCAGGTCAAAAAGACAATCGTACTTCACCTCTCTGAGCTTTTTTGAAAAACTTCTTAACTCTCCTCGGTATTTAAATGGATTTTTACGCCATTTTTTGCTCTCAATTGTCAAGACACGCGTCACAAGAGGATGTGCCCGAATCAGCTCTGCAAATGCACCTTCAACGACCCAATCAATTTGGACTCCCTCAAAACGGCGATACAAATAGTCAATGACCGGAAAAGTATGGATGAGATCCCCTAAACTCGATGTTTTGACAATTAATATTTTCATTCCTTTTCCAGTTATTGTGTATAAGTCATAATAAGCAGGCTATGAATACTTGGAAAGTGCGGAATGACACTCGTTTGTTATCGGAGGTAAAAACAAAATTCCCCGATAACTATACCACAAAAGATCTTAGATGGGCGATTGAGCACAATCGATGCTATGTCAACGGGCAGATTGAACGATTTTGCTCCACGCGTGTTCAAAAGGGCGATGTCATCTCAATTCATGTGGAGCTCTCCCCCAAATTTGTCGTGGATCCAGCTCGCATCCTTTACGAAGATTGCGATCTACTTGTATACAACAAACCCATCTACTTCACATCAGAAGCGCTTGCAGAGCTTTTGCAATGCCATCTTGTACACCGACTCGATCGAGATACAAGTGGTGTAATGCTCTTTGCTAAAACACAGAAAACACAGCTTGCCATTGAAGATCTTTTCGCGAAAAAAGAGATCAAAAAAGAGTATTTAGCTTTAGTTGAAGGAACGCCTGGCAAAGAGGGAGTGATTTCTGGTCAAATGAAAATTCTGCGCAGAAGAAAGGGGGCTGTTATCTGGGGAATGGCAGATCGAGGACTTTCTTCGCAAACAAATTGGAAAATGCTGAAACAATACAAAACTTACGCTCTATTACTCTGCCAACCTCTAACGGGTCGCACCCACCAAATTCGCGTGCATCTACAGCACATCAAGCACCCCATTTTGGGGGATCCAGTCTATGGATCTAAGGGGTATTGGAAAAATGTCTTCCGTCCTCTCCTACACGCTCATACAATTACCTTTTGTGGAAAAAGCTTTACAGCTCCTATTCCTGAGGATTTCTCAAATCTTACTCGCCTTTGACACTTATTTTAAAGAAATAAATTTAAAAAACTCGAGTTAAATAATGTCTAAAATGAAAATTAACGAAAAATTAATATAGTTATTATGCTAAATCATTTATAATTGATTACGTTACACGATTAATTAACAATTATAAACCATAGCAGGAAAATATGATATACAACCAATTAGAATGCAATATAGTATTTAATAAATACAATATAGAAATGATGATTTATCATGATGAAAAAATGATAATAAAACAAATTCATGCAAATGGTGATACAAAAGGAATTATCCGAAATCCGGACGCAGATAAACTTTTAAAAATTAAAGAAATTAATAATTTTGTAAATGATTCAATCGACCTATTTAAATCTTTTCATCTACGTCCCAAGGGACATTCAGGATTTGTTTGCACTAAAAAAATAATTCATAATACCAAAATAAAAATGATTGTCCATTTGCTTTTTCATAATATAAAGACTCTAAAGACTCTTTTTCACTGATCCCACCGTGGGATCGAAAGAAAAACTCAAACTTCGAATTCATACCTTGAGACCATTGAACAACTCAAGCCTGCGTCCGTTTTGGAACCTTTTTGCCCCATTTGAGAGATCTCTCGCTCTCTGTACCATATGTACTATCTTCGCTCGAGATCCCCCAACT